>CAZBLA010000088.1:0-4253 GCA_964492665.1 Microcaldota archaeon | reverse complement strand
GATTGCATAAATGCAGAGGAAGCCTACACCTTTAGGTGTAGGAGGATGTCACTTAAAATAAACAACATTTAAATATTTAACATTTCGAGCGGGAAATGTCACACTCTTTAGAGGTGGGATGAGAGCGAACCGCAGAAAGAGGTATAAAGAAGAATGACACAAACACATCAATAAACATACTCAAAATATACCTTCGGACAAGAGAAAAGTTACGTTCAAGGAAATGATAAATGCATCTCAACAAGAAATGCAAGCTGTATCAAGGAATCGAGAACCAATAAAACATGGTCCTTTGCAGGACAGTGATTGCAAGGGCGCAGAGGAAGCCCACATGTTTATGTGTGGGTGGATGTCACAACTCCTATAAATTTGAGTTTGTAGAAAGAGTCAGTTTGCAAAAGGTTTATAAATACAAAATCCTCATTTCATTTTAATAAAAACAATAGGGGCGTTTAAATATCATAAAACGGGAATATCTTGTTGGTTTAGGATCCGATAGTCACAGAATTACAAAAGATAAAGATAATAATAAACCTCTAATACTTGCTGGAATACTAATATCTGAAGAATATAGTCCTATCGCACATTCTGATGGGGATGTTGTATATCATGCGATAAGTAATGCTCTGTTTCTGGCTATCGGAGAAAAGGATATAGGATATCATTTTCCGAATACTGATTCCAACTATAAAAATATGCCAGGAAACAAATTATTAGAGCATGCATTTAATTGTATTAAAAATCTTGGATATGAAATAAATAATCTTACGGTAATGATAACTGCAGGACAACCAAAGATAAGTAAATATATTGATAGCATGAAACAGAATATATCCAAATCTCTGGATATTGATACCATTTATATTGGTATAGGAGCAACAACTGGTGAAAGACTCAGTGAGGTTGGCAGAGGTGAAGGTATAGAAGTTCTTGCTATGGTGTATCTAAAGAACACCAAAATATGAGAAGTAATGCCTAATGGAATTTTCAGATGATACTACATATAGGACTATTACAAAATTGGATAACAATACCTATTCAGCATATGCACTCGCAAAACTTAATATAACCCTTTCGATAGGTAAAAAAGAGAGCAATGGTTTTCATAATATATCAAGTGTCATGCAGACTATCTCTTTGTGTGATATGATAACATTAAAAAGAGTAGAAATAGGGAAGGGAGGCATGGAAGGTAGAATCATTAATGAAAATCTGGTCGAGACAACAATAGAAAACCTTTCTACTTATGTAAATAAAAAATTATCGTGCAGAATAAGCATATCTAAAGCAATACCCATCTTTGCTGGATTGGGTGGCGGCAGTTCAGATGCAGCTGCAGTATTAAGAATTGCGAATAAAGCATTTAATCTAGAGTTAAAACTGGAAGAGCTTGATGATATAGCATCAGGGATAGGAAATGATGTACCTTTCCTATTGCATGGAGGTAGAGCAACGGTTAATGGTTCTCTAAAACACAAAATAAAACAGATAACATCGCCCAATCTTTACTATGCAATAACTAGACCCAAATTAAAATTAAATACAAGAGATATGTACAATCTGCATGATAAAACAGGAAAAACCTTCACAGAACTCGCATCTGAAATATGTTCAGACACTAAAAAGCTTATAGAAGAATTAAAAAGATCGAATCCTACCGAAATAGGTGTCACAGGAAAAGGTCCAACAGTTTTTGCAGGTTATAAAACTTACAGCGAATGCAAAACAGCTATCAATAAACTCCTATGGTTTGATGGTGAAATATTTATCGAGACGTCAGTAGGACAGTTCATCTGATTATTATGAATTCTGTAATGAATTACTAAAAAACTCTAAATTTTAAACATGGTGAGCGGGAAATGTCACACTCTTTAGAGGTAGGATAAGAGCGAACCGCAGAAAGAACTATGAAAATAAATAACACAAACACATCAATAAATATACCCAAAAGAGCTATCTTCAGACAGAAAGGAATTTACACTCAAGGAGCTGGCCATTACATTCCAACAGGAAATACAAGCCGTATCAAGGAACTGAAAACAGATAAAACACGTCCTTTGCAGGACAGTGATTGCATGAACGCAGAAGAAGCCTACATATCTATTGTAGGAAGATGTCACTAAACCAGTTAAACGATTTCTCCACGTTTTGATAATATTATTTTAGCGGCAATCAAGTCTTCTTTTGTGGTTATTTTTATATTCTCATACGAATCTTCATACACCTTTACCTTATAACCCATTATTTCTGCAAGTCCTGCATCATCAGTAACATCCATATGGGGGTTTTCATGTATCTTTTTCAATATGTCTGATTTAAATACTTGTGGCGTATGTATCGCTCTAAGCTCACTCCTTTCCAAAGTTTCGATTACTCTTGAATCTTTATCAACATGTTTTATGGTATCGGAAACTCGACAGCCTGCAATCGCAATCCCCTCCTTTGCTGCCTCCTTTATTCCATTATCTATAAAATCATTAGTTACGCATGGTCTTGCTCCATCATGTACAAGTATAAAATCACATTCTTTGATATACCTTAATCCATTGCTTACTGATTCTTGTCTTGTATTTCCACCTTTGCATACATGTTCCACTTTCTTATATCCATACTTCTTCACTAACCTAATTCCCTTTTGCACATTTTGCTCCGATAATACCAATATTATTCCATCTATACTCCTAGAATTTTCAAAAATGTCCAATGTACGAGCGATTACTGGTTTTCCAGATAAATCTACAAATATCTTATCTATCCCTTTCATACGTCTGCTGCTTCCTGCAGCTACGACTATAACTTTAGAAACTGGCAATTTAATCAGATATTATATTTGTTTATCTTATTATTATTCTTTGTGTTTATCATCGTAATTTGACGAAATTATACATTTACACTATTACCTAAAACTACTGCAATGAATTGTTTTGTTTCGATACCATAAAACTTCTGTAAAAAGTAAGATATTCCGCTTCACAAAAATTCATAGCAGAAACTACTATACTTTTTAGAGATGGGATGAGAGCAAGGTATATATAAATTTATATCAACATATCCACTATAATTACAATTAATGTCGTAGGTTGTATCATCGAGTTAAAGTTTTTTTACCACAAAACCCACATTTTCATGTTGAAGAAGATGCCTATACTAATGCATTAATTGAAGTATCTACACATTCAAATACAAAAGGTAAGAATATAATGTTATCTGGATTTGATATAAATAATCTTGTAAAGAGCGGTAGACTTATAATAACTCCTTTTGATGAGGAAGCAGTAAGAGAAAATGGAATAGATCTCAAGCTTGCGGATGAGATAGCACACCACAAAATCTTTAGCGATGTATTCATTCTGGATCCTTCTAACGACTCCCATATAAAGAATAGTTATGTTATTTCAAAGGGTGAAAAGATCCTTATTATTACAGCCCACGAGCAGATTCTGTTATCGACACTTGAATACATAAAAATACCAGACGATATCGCCGGATTTGTTGAACTTAGAAGTACCTGGGCAAGGCATGGCCTATCCATACCTCCAACAATAATAGATGCAGGATTCGAGGGCAATATAACACTTGAAGTAGTTAACAATGCACCTTATAACATAATGTTAAAATCAGGAACTCCCTTCGCTCATGTTGTATTCAATAAACTCAATAATAAGGTTTCTACCCCCTATAATGGAACCTACTCTGGACAACGTGGAATACGTCTTCCAAAACCGATAGGATAATGAATAAAATATCCTACTTTTTATTCATCTGTTACTTATCGCTTTCTAGATAAATCTTCTGCTTCATTTCCGGAAACCGATTCTGAAGACTGTTGTTTTGATGAAGATACAAGTACAACATCTCCAATGTTTTTTACATTTCGGAATAATACACTCTTATGGTATAATGTCTTTTTAACTTCTTCTTCTGACGAGTTCTTCCACTCTTCCATAAGAAGTCTGCTTACTTCCCCATTCTGAAGATTTATTATCGCATCTTTTACTTCCCCAAGATATTGCCCTCCATCGCTATAAATATCCATGTTGTATATTTCAGATATTTTCATTTTCATCACTTTAAATAATAGTATTCTATTACTATTTAAATAGTTTGTCTAACCATTCATATATGTTGTTACCTTTTGCCAACACAAGTACTAAAATTTATCCTATATATAAAATTAAGTCCATATTTTTTTCTATAAATTATTCGTAGGGCAAGAATACCGCGACTTTCAAGTCGTGGATGAATTGCATGTC
>CAZBLA010000087.1:0-4259 GCA_964492665.1 Microcaldota archaeon | reverse complement strand
GTAAATTGAAAGTTAGGTGTTTCAAAACGCCCAACGCCTCATATACTACCCGTTGTGCGTCATTCTATGGCGACCGTGCTAACATCAAATGACTGATATAAAATGAACAGATATACAATTTCGGATATAATTTTTGCCATCCTTCTCAAAATAAAAAGAGAAGCAACCCCACACCCAATTGCCAATTGCAGTTGCTTCACATTTTATTTTACCCTTCACACCAAAAATCGCTATCTTGTGGACAAACTTTAATGTAATTAATCTATGACTGAATTTCGAATAGAAACAATAGACAAAGGAGCATCAACGGAAATAAACAGAGAAAAATTTTCACTTGACTTAAAGGGAATCTCAAATTGGTTACAGTTAAAAAATATAATTTCGACCAATGAAATACTTTTAAATTTCAATGACCTCACTCCTTGGACAAGAACAGGCGGAGAAACATACTGCACTTCTTTTGAATTCATTACGGACAAACAGGCTAAACAAATTATGATAAAAGCAATCGTTACCCTTTTCCCCGAAAAAAGTCTGTTGGACTGGGCAAGACGAAGAGAAATCCTAAAAAGAAATGGGATAATCGTTTCTTTTTGGTACAATTATGCTGATGCTACAATCTTTGAAGACTTTTATCCGAATACAGCAAGTGAAGTTTCTTTTGACAAAATCTTAAACATCGGTTACAAACTTGACAAGTTAGGTTTCAATACTTTAAAATTTGTAGACGACATCAGAGCAGACAAAAATGGAAATCCGTTTTTCATTGATTTTGGATTCGACCTTGGTGAACCGTCCGACAAAAAAACAATAAGTGCAAAGAAATACCTACTTGAAAAATATCCTGAAAAACAGTATGAAATCAATAAATTTTATGATTGAAAGACAACAATAAAAAATCTACCTTTGTGGCATATAATAAATAAACATTAAATGAAAATAGAACAAACATTATTACTAATCAAACCTGATGCTATTCAAAGAGGATTAATCGGTGAAATTATTAGCAGAGTTGAAAAAAAAGGATTGAAGTTTTCTGCATTCAAAATGATTCAATTGGATGACAAAATTTTGTCCGAACACTATTCACATATAAACACCAAACCTTTTTTTGGAAAAATAGTTGAATTTATGAAATCAACACCTGTAATAGCTTGTTGTGTAGAAGGATTGGATGTGGTTGAAACTTTAAGAAACATCACGGGTATCACAAAATCAAGATCTGCGCAACCTGGTACTATTAGAGGAGACCTTGGCATGAGCATACAAACTAATCTGATTCATTCTTCTGAATCTAAGGAAGCAGCAGAAGAAGAAATAAAAAGATTTTTCAAAAAAGAAGAAATTTTCAATTACAATCAATACCTATTGCCATTTATTTATAATGAAGATGAAAGAATGAATCAAAAATAGTTTCTATTGTTTTTGTAATAAAAAAACAAACAATGTTTAGACAATCAGTAAAGGATATAATTCATGATTATAAGTCGCTTTTCCCTGATGAACTAGAACGGCTTGCCTATTTAGAAGATTTCTCGAAAGGCAAATCTTTCAAGGAATTATCTGACCGTAAAATTTATCTTGGCCATATTACTGCAAGTTCAATAGTCATATCACGGAAAACAGGACAAGTTCTTATGGTTAATAAACCTGTTTTACAGATGCATCTTCAACCAGGAGGTCATATTCTTCCAGAAGACCCAACTCCATTGCATGCTGCCGTTCGTCACTTGTTCTGGAGATTACCTGAAGGATTTGTTAATAGACTTACATATTTACAATGGCATTATAATCCCATTGTTCCTATGGACATCGATATTCATGACCTTTCCCAAAGCCCTCAAGATGGAGAACCACCACATAAGCATTTTGATTTACGATACCTTTTTCTTGGTGATGAAGAAATGTTGTCCGAGGATACTGAAATGTATAGGAAACACAACCCACTCTGGAAGGATTTTGACTATATAAGTAATATAAAAAGTTTTCAATATATTATCCCTAAACTTAGTTTTGCCTTTTCTTCTGAGCTTGCAATAAAACGCTTTTATAGTGATGTAATCAGGGATATAATTGCACAAGGTATAAGTCGAAAAAGTATTTCTGTTATCGCAGTCGCTCACATTATTCCCGATATTGTAGATTACCTGATGACCTTAGATAATTTTTTTAATCTAAAAGGAGTTATCGCCAAACCAAAGTCAATAGATGATAATATTTTAAAAAAGCTTATAGATCGGGGTATTCCCGTTGTTAAGTTTAAGAGAGGTTCGATTGAATTAGAAAACTTTCTTGATAACCAAATAGATAATGATGAAAATCCTCTGGTATTAATGGATATAGGTGGATGGTTTGCTCCTATTATTAATAAATTATCATTAAAGCACAATGGCAAATTAATTGGTATCGTTGAAGATACAGAGAATGGGCATCAAAAATACTTAGCTCTGCCAAAATTAGAGCTACCAATCTATTCTATTGCAAGAAGTCCTCTTAAAGATTATGAGGACTTTCTTATTGGAAAATCAATAGTATACTCTGCAGATGCAATTCTTCGAACGCAGGGTGTATTAATAGAATATCTCAATTGCTCAGTTATTGGCTATGGAAAGATAGGAAAATCAATTGCACAACAACTTGCTAATCGTGGAATTCAACCGACTGTTTATGATAAACAAGCAACGAAAAGACTTGAAGCATATAACCGTGGATTTAAGCTGCAATCTTGGAGTGATATGCTTTCAACTTCTGATGTAATTTTTTCTGCTACAGGAGGCCATGCTACCAATGCTATTGATTTTAAACTCATAAAAAGTGGATGTTATATTTTCTCAGTAACTTCAGCTGACGATGAATTTGATTTTGAATATTTTAATGATGAATACAAATTTCATAGAGTAACTGATTTAATTGATAAAGGTATTGGAAATACAAACTACTTTTATTTGGTTTGTAAAGGGAATGCTGTTAATTTTATTCATGGGGCCTGTGTTGGTGACTTTATTCATTTGTCACGCAGTGAAATGATATATGCAGTGGCTTCTTTAGCTAAAAGTGAGCATCAGCTAAAAATTTATTCAGTAGATGATGTTACAAGAGAAACAATTGCGAATTCTTGGATTCGGACATTTCTTAGAATAAATGATTTACTTTTCGATAAAGATAGAAGTAAAGCATTGTCTGAAGTCATTGATTCTCTAAAAGAAACTAAAATCCTATAATAATTATTTATAAAACATTTTTTAAATCATCGCAAAGTGGAAAGAACTAATATAGAATTTGAATTAAAGGCTTGGGCACCATCTGAGAACAAGCTTAAACAACTTCTTTCAGATTTTAAGAAGGAAAGAACAGAAAAGTTTCAAAAAGATGTTTATTTTGATACTAATCAAAAAGAACTATATAAACTTGGTATTTTCACCAGAATTAGAGATGGTAAGTTAATAGAAATTAAATTTAATCCAAACATGACAGATAATAGTCATTTAGATTGTGAAGAAACACGATTTGATTTGCCTTTAAGTCAGTCAAGTATTTCCACACTTAAAGATTTTTTTGGGCAATTAGGAATTCATAATAATGGCAACATAAATCATGAAGATGGAGAAAGTACCTTACAATCTTTTGAGCTATTTAAATTTGTAACAATCACAAAAAAGCGTGAAGTTTATACGATGCCTGGTGTTGAATTTTGCGTTGATATTGTTAAAGACTTAGGAACATTTATTGAAATCGAATCTGTAAACCAAGATTTATCTAAGAAATATCAAGAATGGGCAAACAATGAAGGTCTAAAGCTAATTCCAGTTGGATATGTTGAACTTTATTTGCGAAAACATGATTTCCCAACCTACATGACTGGTAGATACCTACTTGATGAGGACAGAAATCAATAGATTCATTTATATCAGTGATTTATTGAATGGTCTAAACATCCATTATCAACACGTTTGCAAGCAAATTTTAATTTTTTGCAACGCATGATACCCAAGCTGAAAAAATTAAAAAGAGCTTGCAAGCAAACGCGCCCCATATTCGAACAGTTCTCACATGAAATGTCAGACATTCGGGCAAAATAAGAAGAAAGAACGAACGCACAACAATACCTATGCGTAATGCGGGCAAGACGTTGAGTATAAGCATGATGACAACAATAAAAGATTACGGTAAATTGGAAGTGAAGAGCATTAATATCCCGCCCTCCGCATAGCCAAACCGTTGTGCACAATAAGGAGTAAAAAATGAGAAATCTAATATCT
>CAZBLA010000086.1:0-4276 GCA_964492665.1 Microcaldota archaeon | reverse complement strand
TCAACGATTTGATCAAATATTATTCCGAATGATTTGGAATCCTGGATGTTTCCTGCTCTACAATTTCAGTTGGTTGCTTTTTCCATGTAAATGCGTGATCAATTAATATTCTTAGGCTATTTTTGATATATTATCTGAACTATTTGATATTATTACAAACATAATATCCGTTTAATATCCCCAAACATCCAATTATTACAAAATTAACAACTAAAAAATAAATATTAGAAATAATAACTAATCAACGTTCACACTTCTTGATTTGATACAGAATCGGTGCAAAGAAGATCAATCATTTTTCTCCTATTTTCAACAAAGTGGCATATGCTTGTAAACTGCTCAATATAACTTTCTTTTGCTTTTTTTCCGTTAAATTCCAATTCGAATCCATCAACATCAAAGCATATGATTGCATTTTTCCGAAGAACCTCTCTTCTAAGCACTTTAATACCCACATTGTTATATTTTTCAGTCAATGTTTTTTTGAAAACAGAAATCAAATTGTATGCAATAAAATTGAAATAAATAACACATTTCACCACTTCGAGTTTTCTACTGGGCAATTCATTTAAATACCAATAACTTTTTTCTTCTTTGAAAAAAACTTCTATACCCCATCGATTTCTGTATTCATCTATGATCTCTTTTGCAGAATGCGTAGCGGCAGGTATGTTCGAAAGCCATATCTCTATGTGCTTCTTATGCTTCACCTTCACCGCTATTGCTCTTAATTTCTTCTTGCAATGAGTAACATCTACCATCTTCTCTGCGATTTTCACTGTATTCTTTTTTAAATCCCTTTGTTCCTTTGCCTTCTTCCCCCTAGCTGTCTTAGGTTGATATTCTTTTGGTGAATGTAATTTTTCTTCTTTATATTCTTCTTCTTTAATTTCATCGAGCTGATCTGCAACTTTAGTACCCTGCTTACCTCTGCAAACAAACTGGATATCATTTTCATTGAGCCAATCAAAATGCTTGCCATCATAAAAACCACGATCAAAAAAGACCTTTTTGATTGTAGATTTGCCGAGGAGTTCCTTTGCTCTCTCAATAAGTGGGATGAGATTTGGATTATCACCATTATTAATTGGAAATAGCATGAAATCAATCAATATGCCGCACAAAGGATCATAAATTGCAAAAATCTTGTATCCTTTCTTATGTTCTTTTTTAAGATAATCATACACTTCACCGGTCCCCTCCTGGACTTCCCCTTCTGCATAGATCTTACTGCTGTCTATCGCTATGACATTGCCATCTATTAACTCCAGTTCTTTCAACCACTGGATGATCAGTTTATATGATTCCTGCAAGTCAGTTACAGAATATCGACCTAAATCTCTGGAAAGAGTGGATGTGCTGGGTGTATTTTCACCCTCTATAGTGCAAAACATTGAGAGAAGTGGATCATCTTCGACCTCATTTTTTAATTCGTGTAAATCTTCGAGACCAGTGATCATTTTTACAATAAGTGCCAAACTGATCTGAAGCATGGGGTAGCCTCTTACCTTTTCTTTTACTGGAATATTTTCTATTAAGTTTATGATGCCCAGGCCATAGAGTGCATCTAATATCAGTGTCATGCCAGCCCAATGGGTACTGGCTTGTTTTCTTTTCTGGCCATAATTTGTAAAATTTTTCCCCTTTTTTTGTCTTATGCCAACTCGGTTGTTGTTCTTTAAAAGTCCTACGATCTGATTCGATGTTATGCCATCTAGCGACACATTTTCATGAATGAATTCTAATAATTGAATGAAATAAATATCCAGATCTGTTCCAAGTTTATTTATAAATTTTGTTATATCTGACTCATTAGGAATACCGTTATAGAATCCTAAAAACATAGCCCATTCTTTGTGGTTTTCAAGGAAATCTAAAGCGTTTGCTCGCTTTTCGAAGCGGCATATTTGCACGAACAACAAGAAATTTATTAGAGAGGCGGCTGAATATTTGTAACCGTCATATAATTTTAGATCTTCTATTTTTTCAAGATGATCTCGGCACATCTTAAAAAACATCAAACAACTTTTTGGGTTTTTAGTATCTGTATTTACTGCTAGAAATATAGCAAGTTCCATGAAGAAACGCAATCCACCGAATTTATATGTCTCATAATGAAAGTTTTTTAAATCATCATCAGAAAAGAAAAATAAATTTGGGTTAAATTGATTCATCCTATCTACTCCATAGTATATTCATATGGTGATATATTGCATTTGTAAGTCATAGTTCTATCTATATCTGTGGTGCACCTCGATAAGGAAAAGAAATTAAGTGATATTTTAGAGATATTAGAACCTGGTTTGAACAACCACAGAGAAAAGCAGTACACAGGCTGTCCAAAATCAAGTTTCAACAAGCATACAGAATTCCAAAATTCAGCACCAAATTTCTGATTCATTCAAATTTTACACATTAAAATGAGGTGATTACCAATATTCCGGCAATAATTCAATCTTTTACACATATTAACAAGATATATTGCACTATTTTTCAAATTATGCGCTGGAAATACCTTATTCAGTGCATTTTTCAGACAATCCCCTGTTCTTTCCACATGAGTTCCAATTTTTTTAATATTGTGTACAATACACATCATCAAAAATTCAATATTAGCCTTCCCCCTCCCTCTCAAAAGAAACTGCCTAAAACCCCTATTTTCTTTCATCTGGCCAAAAACTGACTCTACCGTAATCAGTCTATCAATTTTATATATTTGCCCAATCTCAGTATTTATTTTCTCCCTCATATTAACCAATAAATGCTCGCGTGGATCTCTTGAAATTGTTCTATTATTTGCTTTAGTACATTCTGTTTTCAGTGCACAATTGGAACAATCCATGCAAGTATATAACTTCACATCGGGTCTATTTTTTCTCGTTTGAATCCTTGAAAATGGCATCATGATAGCTGCCGGACAATAATAGCAATCCTTTTTTTCATCGTATCTAAACAAATATTTTCGAAATTTTTTGGTATTCCCAAATTCATCCACTCGATAAAAATTATCTGGAATGTATGCATCAATTGCCTCACCGTCTAGTAACTCAAGATTATCATATGAAAAGTATCCAGCATCCGCTAACAATATCGTAGGTTTGCACCCCAACGTTTCCCAGATAAGTTTAATCATCGGACTGACCTGATGCACATCGTTTTCTTCGGTCACTAGATTTGCTGCAACTATGACTTGCTCCTTGGTATCAACAATAACTTGTCCGTTGTATGATGGTTTTTTAGAAGCATCTTTATGTTTCATAATTTTCGCATCATTATCAGTAACATTTATCTTTTTCAGTCCTTCCTGTTTAATTTTATCTTTTGCAGATCGAATTATTCTTAACTTTTCGGTTTTACTAGCTAATTTTTTGGGTCCGATCCATGGAGTCGAATTGCCATACTTTTCGTCTTCGGCTGCATCAATACCAGCGCATTCTTTGAGTATTCTGTCTATTTCTTTGTCCAAATCCTCTTCAGTTTTGCTTTGTTTTACAGAAGCATTTGCTTTAATTTTTGTTCCATCAAGAACCATTTTCCCAGCACTAAGCATCCCCATCTCTCTACAGAGTTCGACTGTCTGTTTAAATATATCTGCGATTGCGTCGTAATGAGCGATTCTAAAATTGCAAATCGTTCGAAAATTTGGGTGTTGCATGGCTGTAAGGTACATAAAAACAGTGTCTGTATGGGTGATATTCTCTAAGTCTCTTGAACTTCGGATGTTGATCATATATCCATACAGCAACATTTTGAGGAGCAATCGTGGGTGGTAGGCATGACAACCGTTTTTGGAATAGGTAGATTCGATAGCAGTGATGTCGATTTCATCTATTATGTCATTGATTATTCGAGCAATGTGACCTTCGGGCACAAAATCTTGTAAGCTTTGGAAGAACATGATTTGTTGATTTTGATCATATTTCTTGAACATATAGCCACCATAATTATTAATACATAAAATTTATACTTTTTATATGGTAATAGTTTTCAATGTATATAAAGGATTCGAGGCATGCTGAAAATAAGGGAAATTTGGAATATACGTTAAGCTTGATTGATATTCTGGGTGAGATGGAGCAGCAATTAAAACAATAGATACATTAGCAAATATTTATGGATGGGAGTTTTTGGACAGCCTGTACAGCTCTATTCCTCTGTGGCTGAAACGATGTCAATTCCTTATTCCAAGATTACTTTAAAAGACCCTCACACAATACTGTCGAATTCATTTGCAATTTCAGGTCCTAGTAAAGCATCTATTTTTCTTTTGCACTTA
>CAZBLA010000085.1:0-4455 GCA_964492665.1 Microcaldota archaeon | reverse complement strand
TCTTATAAATAAACAATATATCTATCCCCTTATTTTATTAAGGATCTTTCATCTTTTTTGGTCACAATCATTATCCTCTGATGAAAAACGAAAACTATTAAATAAAGTAAGAAAAGAAAATGAAATTTGTGGAAAAGATTTTATTTTTCTTGAATCTTCATTTCTTTCAGAACCAAAACTAACTGAACTAGATAAAAAGATATTGCCTTTTTTGGGCTGTCGCGGAGGAAGGACATATTGCGCAATCTTAGCAAATGGAGATGTGGTGGGGTGTAAAATGCTCCCATTCATAGTAGCAGGAAATATCTACAAAAAAGATTTTAAAGAAATATGGCAGGAGGATAAGAATTGGAAAATTTGGAGAAATGATAAATTATCAAAAAGATGTAATCTTTGCAAATATGGTAAGGCTTGTAGAGGGGGATGTAAGGCTATTAGTTTTCATGAATATGAAAACTTTGACATACCTGATCCGAGGTGTATGGGACCCTTTACTTAAAGGGTTTTACAAAATTCTCATTAAAATACAAGAAATAAAACTTATGTAATCCTTGACATTCATTTATTATCTTACATTTATCACACTTTGAGGGATAATATCTCCCCTCTAAGCCTTGAATTATTTTTCCGTTTTTAATTAACTTGGTGTTCCAGTTTATTTTTTTAGCTTTTTCATCATTTAAGATACAAAGGGGGATATTTTCAAAAATAACTTTTTCAGAACTGATCCTATTTAAAGCACTTTTTAATTTTTTTAAGGGGATCAAATATCTTTTTGAATAATCCTTATAACCTTTTAAAGGATAGAATCTAGGATAAGAAATTCTTATCTCAGAAATAAAAGGAAAATTATCTTCTATATATTTGACTATTCTATCTAAGTTCTTATAGTTATACTTTGTTACTACTGTATTTGTTGTTACTTTAATTTCTTTATGATATTTTCTTAATAATCCTAAATTTTTTATCAACTTTTTAATATCTTTAGATTTAGTTATTCTCTCATATGAAGACTCCTCCTCAGAATGAAAAGAAACTTTTAATTCGTTTAATCCTGATTTAATCATTTCTTCTATCAAATCTTTATTTGATAATACAAGATTAGTTTCCATAGAAAGATTATTTTGATACTTCTTAGCAAATCTAATTATCTTAATTATATCTTTTCTAAGCAAAGGCTCCCCCCCAGAAAGAATTAATTTGTCAAAATCAGAAGATAATTTTATATCTCTCTTGATCTCTTTGAAAGAGAGATCCACTTCTGGATGCTTTTTTACCGAACAAAACAAACAGTTATGAGGACATTGGGTAGTAAGATGAATTTCAACTTCTTTCATCGCTTTTTTATTTTCAAATATTTTTAAGAAACTTTTTTTTGTGATATTTTCTATTTCCTTTTCTGAATGCTTTTTATTAAATTCTATTATCTTTTCAAGAGGAAGTTTAAAATCCTCTTTATCAATTTTTTCAAATAAACTTTTTGGAACTCTTTTATAGATTCCTGATTCATTTCTAATTTTTTTAATTGAATAAAAAAGCCCCCTCGTATAAACCTTAAACCAATCCTTTCTTGAAAAGTTTTTAATCTTTGAAATCACCTCCTTTACTTTCTTTTCGATAGTTCTGTATACTTCTTCTAATTCAACATTTTGAATTAAACGATCATCAATTTCAACATAAGAAGCTATTTTTTTAGGAGATTGAAATAAGTGATTAAAAAAATCTAAATCAAGATCGCCCTTAATTTCTTCTATAATTCTTATCTTTTTGAATGGAAATTTATCTGTTAGATTAAGTGAAAGGGGATTTAAATTAAAAAATTCTTTAATAAATATTTTCTTAGTATTTTTTTTATAAATTCCATGAAATTCATGACCTAATCTCATCATAGTTGGATAGAGTATCTCTAGATAAAGCAATAATAATGCAGACAATTTATTGCTTAGCATTTTATTTCTTTTATCCGCACTTAATTTTTCAATCTCAAAAGAGTATTGTTTCAATCTGTTATTAGTATCACAAAAAGCATCTTCCCTATAATAAAATAGAAAATTGATTAAATCTAAAGCTAATTCTTGTCTTTGATTTGGTTCTAATACTTCTGCACTATGAAATAAGGTAAAATATTGAGCTATTTTTGAAGGATGCCCAAACAGTTTTGCTATTTGTTCATTTGAATAATGTTCTCTCTTTAATCTTTTAATCGAAAAATATAACTCGTTCATAAAAAATTCTCCAGTATAATATTCTGCTTCATTTGGAATGAATGGCCATAATGCACTAGCAGTATCTCCTTTATGAAGTTTTGATAAATCCTTTCCAATTACCTCACATAATTTCTTAATTGTCTCATTCATTTTTTAGAATAGTTATTTTGTTATTAGTTGCATCTATTTCAACAATCATTCCTTCTTTTAATTTTGACAAAATATTCTCTACACCCAATATGCAAGGCTTATTCATCTCCCTACTAACTATCGCAAGATGGCACAGCGAACCTCCCTTTTCACTGATGATAGCAGCTGCTTTCGTAAACGCTAAAGTGAAAAATGGTGAATTATCTACAATTACAATTATGTCTTTTTCCGTAACTTTGTCAATATCTTCCAAGGAGGAAACTAATTTTATTTTCCCAGTGTATTTCCCAGGATTAGCTACAATACCAGTAAATGATTTTAATTTCATCTTTCTTTCCCTATAACTACCTCCATTAAAACAGGATACTCTTTTTTAAGGCTTTCTAATCCCCTATAAATTTGTTTTTTAATTTCACTTTTACTTGAAATCTTATAATATTTTACATTAAAACTTTTAGCTAATTCTTTAAAAGAAGGGTTAATAAATTCCGTCATAAATGATCTCTTATATTTTTCGATTTGAGAATAATAAATTGGACCTAAAATTCCATTATTAAGAACTATTGCAATTATTGGAATCTTATAATTAGATGCAGTCATTAATTCCATTGCAGTCATTTGAAAACCACCATCTCCTTCAATCGAAACTACAACTTTATTTTTATTCCCTGTTTTACTTCCAATGGCTTCACATAGAGAACATCCTATTGGTGCAAAACCTGTACATACAATTGGGGTTCTAGATTTATAAATCTTAAAATATTTCTGAATCCATTCAATTGACTCTGTACACACTATTGAATCTTTAGGCAATAATTTCCTTAATTCAAGAATGAAAGTCTGAGGTTTTAATAGGATTGATTTTCCTTTCATTTCCAGATAATCAAAATAACCTTTAGATCTATATCTTCTAATTAGATCAAAATAATTATTATTCTGTTTCTTAATCGTCGAACTTAATTTAGAAATAATTTCTGAAATATCTCCCTGAAGAAAATAATCTACCTTATAATTTTTAGTTAAATCATTTGATTTTATATCTATTCTAACAATTTTAGTATTATCAAAATTAAAACTCCAATTCTTAGTTGAAAATTGACTTAAACTGGATCCAATAATAATTAGAAAATCTATTCCTGACCCAAGATACTCATTAGCTAATTTTTGTCCAGTTAGTCCAATCGTCCCAAGTGAAAATTTATTGTCATCAGAAATTATTCCTCTTCCTTTCAGGGTTGTTAAAACAGGAATCTTAGATTTATTGATAAACTTCAAAATCTCCTTTTTATGATTAATTGCTCCACCACCAAGCAATATTGCCGGTCTTTTTGATTTTTCTAATTTTAAAGAAATTTTTTTAATTTTTTCTATCGGAAGTCTTTCTTTCAGTCTGATTTTCTTTTCTTTTTTGAATGATTCAAATAGATTCTCCTTGACCTCAAATTCTTTTTGCATTACATCTGTTGGAATTTCTAAATAGGCAGGACCCGGACGAAAATCATTTAAAGCAAAATAAGCTTTTTTTAATATTTGAATAATTCTCTTCTCATTATCAATAACAGCAGCATAGCTTGTAATTTCTTTAAATATTTTTAATTGACTTATTGTCCGCCCAATACCTGTTGATTCCTGAAAACTTGTTTTTCCTTTTAATGAATCTTGAACTTGCCCAGATAATACAAGTATTGGTTGAGAATCATAATATGCTGCAGTTACACTAGTTACTAAGTTTGTTGCCCCTGGTCCAACACTTCCAAAACAAGAACATGGAAATCCAGTAGATTTAGAATATCCACTAGCCATAAAACCTGCCCCTTCTTCATGTTTTGATAAGATTAATTTTATTTTTTTGTTTTTATTAATTTCCTCTAAAAGACTCATATTTGAACCCGGAACTCCAAAACAATATCTTATTCCTAAAAAATTCATAAATTTAACAATAATCTGATTAACTGTTTTTTTCATGTTAATAAATAGTAAATTAGTCTTTTAAACCTTTTTTTATAATCTCCTTAGATCTAAATACAAATCAATTAAACTTTATCAAACTTTCTTTCTAATATTTAGACACAATCACAAATTTATTTCTTCTACAAAT
>CAZBLA010000084.1:0-4457 GCA_964492665.1 Microcaldota archaeon | reverse complement strand
AGTGATTGCATAAATGCAGAGGAAGCCTACACCTTTAGGTGTAGGAGGATGTCACTGACACAATACTATTAAAAGATGTTGAATGATTGATGTTGCAGTATGCGAAGCAAAATGACGATATTCCTGGTTTTTATACTTCTGTCTATTGGGTTTGTTGTAACGGGAGCGGTTTTGCCGTCATCACAAATTCCGCAGGCGGTAAAATTATTGATATTCATACTTGGTCTGGGTTTTTCTATTCTAGCAATACTGTCACGGAACTATTCTGAATTTCTAATAAAGATACTTGCCCAGCATCGTAGAGAAGTGGTACTAAACGATTCTGTACCTTATATCTTGTCAACAAACCAGGATTCCATCATAGTCAGATCGGGAGAGGACTACATAGCTACAGTATACATACAGATACCAATATACAAATCATCCACGGAGATGACGAGCATAGAGAAAGTGGAGTTCTCCAAAATGGTCGGTAGGATGGTAGGCCAAAGCAAGGACACTGCCAGATACACGACAGGCATGTTCGTGATGAATAAAGATTTGTACATACAACAATTGCATGATAGTATAATACAAGCAGAAAACGAAGAAGATGAACTAGCGCAGGCAAATGCTCCGAAACTAAAGATGGAAAGGGCAAAAGGCAAGCTTTCCATGTGGAAAAATATACTTGATGGAGTCAACAGTACAATATCCTTTGATCAAATATCCTATATAAGCGTATCAGCCAAGGGATCAAATGAATTTGAGGCTGTTAGTATAGTCCAGCAGAAAGCCAAAGAGTTCATATCAGGGATAGGCACAATATTCGGAATACCTCCAACAATGATAACAGGCACTGAAATCCTCAGATTCATAGAACCTGAGTTCCAGCTTCCTTATTCCACAATGGCGGAGAGAATAGCAAAGAGTGTGGAGGAAGAGGTGATATGATGATGGATCCTGAAAAACTGCTTTATCTGATGTTTACAGGAGTGATAATCCTGATCGCATTCAGCATCTCTTCAATGTTTACCGGATTCTACTACCCACTAGCAATAATCTTCATATCAATAACTGCCCTCTTCGTATTCTTTATAGGATTAGCCGATGCTGTTATCTTCCCACTTATGATGTCTGCCTTAGGGATAACATTCCAGATCGCGAAAGACTATAAAATATCAAGATCTCAGAAAGAGATCATCAAGACTGTCGGAGGTCTGCATTATGCTACCGGATATGTAACTGCAAATCTATTCCCATATACTTTTAAACTGGAAACTGCCCCCATGGAAGATGAAACAAAATTAATGAACGCGCCAGTGAACTGGGAGAGAGCGGTGTCAACCTTGAATTTTCCATGGAAATATCATATACTATCGTCTGGATTGGATGTCCAGAGAGTACGTGACGAATTTGAAGGCCAGCGATCTTTCCAAGAGTTCCAGATGTCTAGAGCCATGCAGTCTACAACTCCAAACGAGTTGGCTATAGAACAGCTCCAGAGGAAGATAAATATGATACAGGCAAAGATGGATAGAATATCTCAAGGCGAACAGCCGATAGCAACTCTTATGTATATAGAGGTTTCTGCTGTGGGAGTAAGCGAAAAGGCTGCCACTGACAACCTGAATTCGGAAATTGCTTCAATAAAAACAGCATTCAGTTCATTTGATGTGCAGCTCAGTAGGATAGACGGAAGGGAATTATTCGTTCTTTTCAAGACAAACTTCTCACTTCCATTATCTCTCGAAGATGTGGCTGCAGACTTTGATCAACAATCCTAATCATCATACAATCTCTGAACTGTATACAAAGAATCCACCATGCCCCAACAATTAAAAATCCAATGCTTCAGCAAATATCTATAAACCTTAAATCTTAATATTGAACATAAGGGATTATATGTCAACATTGAAATTACAGCATATTATGAGTAACGAAATCGCAAAGCGGGCTTTTATATCCAGACCTCCAGAACCTCCCTCCAGCGTTCTGGTGAATGATCCCTACAAAGCAATATTCATAGGGACCACAAACATATTCAAGGTTCCATTCAGCTGGACATTTGAGAATTTAACAAATCCTCATATCGCTGTTGTGGGAATAACAGGTTCAGGTAAGAGCTACTTCGTAAAAACATTCCTGATACGTGCTAGTTACATTTGGAACACGAATGCGGTTATAATAGACTGGGCATCAGAATATAAAGCATGGGTTAGACAGAGTGGAGGGATTGTAGTCTCGTTCGGAAGGGGCGACTATCTCAACTTGATGGATCTTTCCGGAATAAAGCCTCTAGATAGAACTAAACAGATCATAAATTCGTTCGAAATACTTACTGACATATCCAGTTTCCCTGAACAAAGAAGACTTACAGAAGAAGCAATAGAACAGGCATATATGAATATGGGATTTAAATTGCCAGAGACCCCTCCAGAAGACAAAGAATCACCAACCTTAAAAGATGTCATATCCTTACTGCAGGAAAAACTTCAGGAAGGTACATACGAATATCCTGCAGAACTCGAAAATGCCATATACAGATTGAGACAGTTTGCTAGGGAAGGACAAGACTACTTTTCCAGAAAAAGCACCATAAACCTGAAAAAGCTCGCAACATCCGGACTGGTTGATATAGACTTATCAGGCTTGCCCAGTGAGCAGCACCGTGCTCTCGCCGCTTTAGTCATACTTCAAATACTAAAAGAAAGAATGCGTATAGAAGGCAGCAGCGATATAAAAGGACTCAAGACTTTTGTGGTCCTTGATGAAGCATGGAAAGTTGCCAGTGACGATAAGAGCGATGCAGTTATGATCGTAAGAGAAGGCAGAAAATATCAATTCGGACTGATCGTCGCATCGCAGAATCCAACAGATATAAACGAATCAATATTCTCCAATGTCGGAACGACTTTCATACTAAGAACAAAATTTGAGAAGTTTCTGAATTATCTTCAAAATTCCCTAAACTTTTCGGATACGATAAGAAAAGAAATATCGAACTTCGGGGTTGGTCAACCTGCAGTAGACATGACATTCCAGACAACTCTTAATTTTCCGCAAATATTCACATTAGAACAGATACGTGGTGAAGAGCCCCTATATGTGTACATTCTAGACATGTCAAATATCCTTACACGCAGCGAACTCGATTCAAAAGTGATACCTAAAAATTATCAATTCGAGGGGGATGAGCTCAAAAACAAACTTATAGAAATAAATATAAAAAGCGAAGATATAGAACTGATGATAGATCGGATGAACCTACAGGACCGTAGTATAGATATGCGGAATTTCGTTGATATGTTAAGAAATAATAATGTAAATAATAGGGATATAGTATCTTTCCTAAAGAGCCTTAGCATAGATGATATATTGATAACACGAATAATCTCGATCAATTCATCCAATCCGGTTCAGGTGTGACAATGACAGGAAATTCATACTCCCTTTCAAGAAAAGAATTAAAAAAGCTTTTAGTTGTTTATGGAATAAATGAAAGAGATATAGAAGCAATGTTTGCGAGCATGGAAAAAAAACATATGCATATGAATGTGCTGGTATTTACAGAACTCCTTCAACGTTCAAATGTCAGCAGAACAAGAATAATACAAATACTAAGAAGGCTTGGCATGACCGATCTATCAATAAGCAAGGTTATGGACATGCTTGATGAAGAGAGATTACTCGCAACATCCGGACGTATATACAAAGCAACAATAAATCTATAAGATGTGGAAAATGCAAGAATCAAGATGTATAATATGCGGATCCAAAACAGACGGGTTGGAAATAAAGCAGGACTACATAATAGATGGAATACGCTGGTTCAAAAGGACAATAACAAAAAATGAGAAAAACTATAAACTTGTTGTATGCCGAAACTGCTACAATAAATATGAAAAGAGTAAACATTCATATGACAAACGAAGAATTTCATATATCGCATTAGGAATTATCACAGCAGCATTATGGATTTTTATTGGTAATGAAAGTGCAGGCAGTATAGTTGCCGCAATATTTATTATAGCTTTCATGTATCTATTGTCCCTTTTAAGTTATACTCCAACTCTGCAAGTCGAGAAAGACAAGCAAAATATCCAAAAAAACAGACCAAAGAAACACTAATCCCGACTTATTCGTAGGGTAGGAATACCGCGACTTTCGAGTCGCAGAAGAATCACATATTACAATAACTCAATAACCATAGTTTTCAGAACAGAAAAACTGGCAGATCGAGAACCGCAACCAAAACATGCAAAAATCCTGTAACTATGCGACCGAACACGCCAAAGTTTTTTACATTATAAACTTCGGAGTATCTATATAAATTACACAAATATATGTGTAAATGCAGAATATACCATATGTATGAGATAAGGGCATACAAGTTTAGGATTTATCCTGATGACAAACGAGAAGTGAAGATAGACAAAGGACTAATCTTGGCGCAACAACTCTACAACAAAATACTC
>CAZBLA010000083.1:0-4461 GCA_964492665.1 Microcaldota archaeon | reverse complement strand
TTTGTATGTTTTGATTGCAGTTCTCGATCTGCCAGTTTTTCTGTTCTGAAAACTATGGTTATTGAGTTAGTGTAATCTGCAAGTCATCTACGACTTGAAAGTCGTGGTATTCTTGCCCTACGAATAAATTGGCACATTAGCTCTTTAAATAAGTTCTGTAAAGGTTTCAAAGAACAACATTCAGGAAGAGGATAATCAATACATTCCAACAGAAAATGCAAGCCGTATCAAGGAACTGAGAACAGATAAAACAGATCCTCTCGAATGCAGCGCTTGCACGGACGCAGAGGAAGACCCTACTTTTTAAGTAGGGAAGGATGTTCACTATGACAAAATTGTAAAATAGAACATTATAAATAAATAACTTACCAATTAAGTTTTAGTGATAATATGGCATCATTATATTCACCGCAATCACAAGCAGGAGTACTTAGCTTTTATGATGCACCATCAAGAGGGCCTAAAATAAATTTAAAGATAATGTTGATTAGCGTAACAGCTTTTGCAGTGATAATCTTAATAACAAATCATCTGTTATATTTTAGTTAAAATTGGATTATATCATTGTAGATAATTATTCTTTTTATTTGTTTAATTTTTTCAAAACCTTAAGATGGAATGTATACTTTGTAATATACTAAATTTGATTGATATATCTTTTTTTTAGAATAAAATCAAGGAGCAGTATAACCACCGTACCAATGGGATTCGAACGTAACATTCTCGTTTACTTCTGCATTGTTGCCGTTGCCCGAATAGTCTTTTCCATTACCATTGAGCGGCCACCATCCGACAAGGTTGTTGATGTTTATGGGAGCGCCGCCTATTCCCTCTTTATAAAGAGATTGTATGTCAGCTCCAGACAAGGAAGTATTGTACATTTGTACATTCGCCATTGATGCATTGCTATGAGATTCTGCGCTAGGGAAATAACCTAACATATAAAATGAACTAATATGTGTAATACCATTCCATGATACTGCTGTTCCGGGATTTCCATTCAGATACATTATAGCACTTCCAGAACTTAATAATGTTAAAGATATAAAGGACCAGACATTATTTTTTGGTGTTGATGGTGTATATACGGTTATACCATTCGGAACTGTACAACCGGTTATAAAACAAGGTGGTGCATAAGTAGATGTTTGAAAACCCACCAATACATATGGCTTACGTGGTTTTACCCAGTATGTTATTGTAAGCGCAGTCAAGTATTGATTGAGATTATTCACATATAACGGAGTATAACCTAAGTTTATACTCCCAACAGAATAATATGGAAAACTCGCTACACTCTCCGGTATCTGACCAGTACATGTGCCGATGAGCGATACTGCTGCACCCGTCCTGATCACCTGGCAGCTTCCGGGGCTCGCTTTTGGTGAGAATGTGTAAGGATTGAATATTCCCAGTGAGAATAATGCAGCCATGACGATTGCGATGATGAGTATGGCCCAGCCGTACGTCATGAGGTACTCCATCGCAGACTGGGACTTTAGTGTGTTTGGTTTATAGTTGCCCCCCCCCCCCAGCGGATTGGTAAGGGCGAAATGTTGCGGAATTGAAGTTAATCTTTGATTAAGAAAAAAAGTTTTTAGTAAGATAGTTTTAAGATGCATCTTCAATGCTGTCGTATTCAGCAGATTTTTCATAGGTATCAGTATAATATATCAAATATTGTTTTATATATTTTTAGTATGTTGACTTTTATTAGTTTATATGCGCTTCCTGCTATTTTTCTATAGTTCTTTTTTGTTTGTTATGATTAATAATCTGTATTTGTTTTCTCATTCTGTCTATAGATTATGTTATCGGTTGGTTATTGTTCCGTGTCCGTTATTTTGAATGTTAGAGTTTACCAAGAAATGCGACCGCCGGGATTCGGACCCGGGTTGCCGCCTTGGCAAGGCGGTGTCCTACCAGACTAGACTACGATCGCAGTTATGATGATTGACTTAATACAAACATGCTTTATTATATTTTAAAGTTTGCTTTCTGTTCTTTTATTGTAAATTCAGTTGTTATTAGATTTTAAACGGTTTAACTTTATTACTTTCGGTATAATAGGTTAATGAGATATATGTTTTTTAAGAAGAATGTTGAAGCGGAAGACATTCGTTTGGATGAGCTGAACAATGCGCTTAACAAGCTGTTCAACAGACATGTTTCAGGTTTTGCATTGAAAGCGGAAGACATCGTTAACCGCATAAAAATGTCCGAAGAGGAATTCATTGATGCTTGTGATAGATTTGAAAGTATTACTGATGAACCGGATTATGATGATGAATTCGTTCCAGCAAAGGTAGATTTATCAGTTCTGAAATCTCAAAAAAGGTCTTATGTAGAAACCCTAAAAAGGATAATGGATAATGAATTTGATTCGAATAAGACCAATAAACATGAGTTTTACTCTGAATTTTTGGATTACATAAAACATAAGAGAGATAGAATCCTTAAAGCAAACGCAACGTTTAGATTTGTCTTTATGTCATATGCAAAATATATCAAACGATTCAAAGATATATTTTCTATGATAGATAGGAACATAGAAAGATTGGAATATGAGATAGGAAATATCAACCAGGAATATGATGTGTATAAATCAATACATGGCAAGATAACAGGCATTGTCAATGTAATAGACGAAGAAAGTTTATTAGAAGAAGAGTTGGATAGCCTTGAAAGTAAGATAGAGTTTAATAAAAATTCCGCTGTTGCAGAGGATAAGGATGATCTGAAATTGGATAGGATCAAAAAAGAAGTAGAGACTTTGGAAGAAAAGATAGTATTTAAAGAAAAAACAATAAATTCAATATTCCTCCAGTTGAAGAGGGCTGTACGCAAATATGATTATTTGGTTGGAAAGAAAGGAAAACTGCTTAACATTGTACTTGATCCTATAAACTTAATATCAAACGAGAATGAATATTTATTTCTGAAGAAGGAACTTGTATCATTACGTGAAGCAATCAATAAAAAAGAAATACAGATAAAAAACAGCAAAGAGACTGTTGAACATATATCAAACATCTTAAATTCTGACATATTGAATGATATAAAAGAAATTATTGAGCTGCGATTCGAATTATCAAAATCGAAATCAGGATTGAAATCAATAATGAGGATTGCAGAAGACAATAGAATGAAGATAGCAGATAAGAGAAGAAGAGTGGAAAGTATAAAAAGATTAAAATTAGACATAGATGAAGCAAAAAGGAGAATCATAGAGTTGAAGGAATCTTTGGAAAATGATTTTATTAAACATTACAAAAAGAAGATAGTCATAAAGGGAGTTGAACAATCTTGAATAGTTCGGTCCTTACTAATTTATAATTGGTGGAAACATGTGCAAGAAGATTATCGATGATAGTATCAGAAAAGGAAATGATGAGCCGCATCTACCTAAAGGACTTGCTGGCAAGATGAGAAAACAAGGTTATCATTTTGTAGGTAAACACTCCGCTACAAAAATATGTGGATATACTGCAAACGGACTTAGAGGGGGGAATTTGTGTTACAAGAACACTTTTTATGGTATAAAAAGTTGGAGATGCATGCAAGCGACTCCAGCGATAGGATGCAATCTTGCATGTTCTTTCTGTTGGAGGATAATCCCTGAAGAGGAAGGGTTCAGATGGAATGAAATAAATGCAATAGGAGAGTGGGATTCCCCAGATAGTATAATTGATGGTTTAATAAAAGAACATAGAGAGATAGTTATTGGTTACAAAGGGAACAGTAAAGTCAACATGGAGAGATGGAATGAATCCAATGATCCTGCACATGTTGCGATTAGTCTTACAGGAGAACCTCTTTTTTATCCCAGAATGAATGAATTGATTGAATCGTTCCACAAAAGAGGGATAAGTACATTCCTTGTGAGCAATGGGACCATTGTGAATGCACTTAAGAATCTTAAGGTGATGCCGACACAGCTCTATGTGTCTATACAAGCGCCGAATAAGAAGTTATACGAAAAGATAACAAGACCTAAATCTTTAAACACATGGAATGAATTTCAGAAATTTCTTGATATATTCTCAAATATGAATACGAGGAGGGTATTCAGATTCACATTAATACGTAATTTGAATATGGTTGATGTGGAAGGTTATGTTAACCTTATCAGAAAAGGAAAACCACATTATGTAGAATTGAAAGGATTTGTTTATGTGGGTGGTGCAAGAAATAGCAGGCGTAATCTTTCGTATGACCAGATGCCTGTCAGAGATGAATTGTATGGATTCGCGGAACAGATCGCTGATAAGTCAGGATATATCGTCACCTGTTATGATGAGAATAGCAGAAGTGTATTGCTTAGCATAGATGAGGATGCTGTGAAGAGCAGGAAAATACAGTTTTATAAATGATTTTTGAATCATGTTTATTCTAGTATTTTATTAACAGTAGTTCCGAAAGAAGATACCTAATTTAAAGATTTTCGTATCATATTCATTG
>CAZBLA010000082.1:0-4462 GCA_964492665.1 Microcaldota archaeon | reverse complement strand
GAAGAAGTAAGAACTTGTAGAATATAATAATATCTCAAACTATACATACTTTTACAAACTTGACAACTTCTGCAAGTGCAGGCAATTCTCTTATTATATGAGAGAGTTCCTCTTTCCACAAACTAATACTCATATTGTCTATTCTTTCTGTAATAATTTTCTTATTTAACACAATTCCTTTTCTAGCAAGTTTCTCAACAAACATCTCTTCGTTGTACTTTATACCTTTGTATTTCATTATAAAATATATGTCATAAAGGTCTCTTGCTCTCTCCCTTTCAATCAATGCACAAAATTTTTCTGTCAGCATCTCTTCTATTGACATTTTGTAAATTAGTATTGTTCCTATATCTTCATATTTAGATACAAGCTTTACTACTCCGGGTTTTCTAATTATGTCATTTCTAGCACTTATATCTATTTTTATTTTTTGATGTGTATTAGTCTTATCAAATAGAGGACCTTCTATAGAAAGCTCTGTTCTTATACCTAAAATATTGCCATGTACATCTCTTACTATTATGTTACCTTTGTTCTTACTCGCCTTATAACTCAGATCAAAATCTTTTATTACTGATTCTAAATGAGAGTTAATATCCCTATATGTAATAATATTTTTTCCTATATATAAAAAATCCAAATCTTCAGAGAATCTGTCCAATCCATGAAACAGATAAAGTGCTGTACCACCTTTAAATTCTAAGTCATTGGAGATTCTGTTTATTGATATTGTTTTTAACATTAGATTAATGAGATAATCTTTCTCCAATTGCCTTGTATCTATAAAGAAATGTGAAAATAACAATAAAGTATCTTCATCAATCATATATTATCATCCATTTTTTATTTTTTCCTTTTGCATCTGTGTTAGATATTTTTATGTAATTATAATATTTGTATTTAAGAAGCGTATCTGCATCTATTCCTACAGATTCAAGCAGAAAGCCAAGCTTACTGATAAGTACCTTGCTTCTAATAGATATAGCATACTTTTCTAATAATTTTATGTTTAGCATGTTCTCCCTTTTTGCTGTATTAAGCGCCTCTTTTAATGCCGAAAACTGCACTTTGCAGAAATAAAGAGAGTCTATGAAGAGTTTTTCAGGAGATGCAATATATACATTCTTTTTATTCAAATAACCAAAGAAAACTCTTTTTCCTGCTTTTATAAATTCTATATTAATACCTCTTACTCTAACTGTTCTGTGCCTTTTCATTGCTATTACAGAATATCTAACAATATTTTGATCTATAAGACCATAATATTGCAATCCTGCATGCAAGCTTATATAAGAAGGATATAGAATATTCGATACTATCTCATATGTACTTGCTTCATTTAGAAAATATTTTCCTCTTTCTATTCTAGTTATCAATTTACTTTTAGAAAGCATCAAAGATGCATAAGCTGGTGGTTTACCCATCAACTTTGCAGCATCATAAACAGTGAATACACGTTTGTTGGATTTTGAGAGTATATTTAGTATATTATCAAATCTCATAATATAATATTATATGTCAACATATTTATACTTTTATATAAATATAAATACATAAAATGTTAATCAACAGCCAAGGATTCCCTCAATCTCATTGGAAGATGAATTGACCTACTGATTATCTATTTCGTATACTTCGTTAGTTGTAATCTATTCAACCTCATCTGGAGTCAGATCAATACAATAATATTACCTTTTCTACCAATATCCTGTGACGGCAGGGTGACCGCTGCAAAATCTTGCGGTCTGTATATTTCTGCCGTCTACGTGAGTATATAGATAGTGTAAACTGTAAAAATAAAAACACGAGTGAAAATACTTATGGACATAGGTATAACCTACAACACCTCATTTTTGTATCAAAATACAGATACAAGATGTTTAAGGATTCAAAAACCATAGAAATAATCCGTAATGCGCTTTACGACGTCGCAGAAAGGTACGGCGTAGTAATAAAAGAGATGTCATTCGGAGAGGATTTTGCACATGTGCATATGGAAATAAGTATACCAAATACAATGTCAATCTCATATGCAGTACAACTTGTGAAGGGATATTCTCCATATACCATATTCAAGGAAATGCCACGGCATAGATTAGGTATTTCAAAGGACACTTCTGGAGTGCTGGATACGGCAACGGAAGTGTCGGTCCAAGATGAAAATACCCTGTAAAACTACCTAAGAAGGCAGGATATATCCAACCAGATACATCTTACAGTATAAAATTGGGATACTACGGCCTTTAGGCCGTAGAGAATGTTATTCGTAGGGCAAGAATACTATGACTTTTAAGTCGTGGATGAATTGCATAGATATATATATGTAAATGCATCAATAAACATACTCAAAAGAGCTACCCTTGGACAAAGGGAAAGTCACGCTCAGGGAGATTTTGTAAGACCTCAAAAGGGGGCAATTGTCGAAGAACTGAGAACCAATAAAACACATCCTTTGATGGAAGTAATCTTTCCATATAAAGGAAGCCTACACCTTTAGGTGTAGGAGGATGTCACTGTATTCAGATTCTTGAACATTTGGTACCTATATCTTTGTCATGAGATCAAGATGCTGGAAGTTGTACTGATGGCCAACTTCGTTGACTGGTAGCTTTTTATCTTTGAAGGATTTACACCATTTATGTTATCACGTTTCTGATAGGATTGCGGAGCAAATTTTTATGCGCTACGCTGCCATTGACGAATATTTAGAAAAAAGATTATAGTTTATTGCGTCGTGATGTGCGATTCATCTACGACTCTCAAGTCATGATAGTCTTGTTCTACAAATAAAAAGATCAACAGCAATAGGTAAATAGTCTTAGGTTATAAAAGTGTGCAACCATAATGAATATTATTGTTCAATACTAATGCAAAGATATAAATACCTAATATCTGAATAGTAATTATGATGCTCAAAGAGGAATTACGAAAAATAGTGAGATCACAGAGGGAGGAGATAGAGAATTTTGATAGTGGTATAGAGAGAGATGAGCTTCAAAATATTGACATAAACTTACCTTATGCTATTATTATATCTGGTGTTAGAAGATGTGGTAAGAGCACTTTATTGTGTCAAATATTGAAAAAATTATCAAATTTTTACTACCTAAATTTAGAAGATCCAAGACTTTCAAGTTTTGAAACAGGTGATTTTGAAAAATTAGATGAAGTATTTGTAGAAGAGTATGGAGTATCTGAGTTTTACTTCCTTGATGAGATACAAAATGTTGAATCATGGGAATTGTTTGTTAGATTCGGTTTGGATAGAAAAAAACATTTTATAATTACTGGCTCTAATGCCTCTCTTTTAAGTAAAGAATTGGGAACTAGACTAACTGGCAGACATGTAGATATAAAATTATTTCCATTTAACTTTAGAGAATTCGTTAGATTTAAAAAAATTGATTCAAGTATAGATATGTTCAAAACATATATATCCAAAGGCGGATTTCCTGATTATATAAAATATGATAAAAATGAGATTCTTAGGGAATTATTTACGGATATAATACAAAGGGATATAGTTGCTAGATATGGAATAAAAGATTCAAAAATACTAAAAGAGATAGCTTTATACCTATTGACAAATGTTGGAAAAGAATTCTCTTACAATTCACTAAAAAAGATATTTGGACTTGGATCTGTAAATACTGTAATATCTTATATCTCATATCTTGAGGATAGTTATCTACTTTTTACAATCCCAAAATTTGATTATTCACTAAAAAAGCAGCTGATTAATCAGAAAAAGGTATATTCAATAGACAATGGATTGTCCACTGTAAATACTGTCTCATTTTCATCTGATAAAGGCAGAATGTTGGAAAATCTTGTTTTCCTTAGTCTTAAAATGTTATATGAAGAAATATTCTATTTCAAGGAAAAAACCGAGTGTGATTTCCTAATAAAAGATAAGAATAAAATAAAAATGGCTGTACAGGTCACATATGAACTGAATAATGAGAATAAAGAGAGAGAGCTCAACGGGCTTGTAGAAGCATTAGAAAAATTTGGATTTTCAAAAGGACTTATACTTACAAATAATCAGGAAGAGAAATTCATTTTTAAAGAAAAAGAGCTAATAGTTAAACCGTTTTGGAAATGGTTCAACTCTTCACAGAATTTTTGAATATACTGATTATTTTATTCGTAGGGCAAGAATACTACGACTTTTAAGTCGTAGATGAATTGCAGATTACAATAAATCAATACGCCAGCCAAGGATTCCCCCCAATCTCGTTGGGGAATGAATCGGCACAATAATTATCTATTTTGTAGACTTTCTTAGTTGTAATCTATTCAACCTCATTTGGAGTCAGATAAATACAATAATATTACTTTTTCTACTAATATCCTGTGACGGTAGTGTGACCGCTGCAAAATTTTGCGGTCCGGATATTTCTGCCGCCGAAGTGATCATATGAATAGAGGAACGAATGGAAAAATATAAAGGTATCCAAAA
>CAZBLA010000081.1:0-4465 GCA_964492665.1 Microcaldota archaeon | reverse complement strand
GACATAAACATATCAATCAGCATACTCAACAGAGCTACTGCAGGGCATGCAGGAATTTACGCTCGGAAGATATACGATACAACTATCGCAATCCGCCCGCAGAACCTACCTTACAATCCGCAGAGGAAGCCTCTGCTTTTAAGCAGGGAGGATATCACATTCAATAGTTTGTGTTGATTATATGTCATACATACACATATTTGATATTAAAGATGAAATAGGAAGAGAGGTATCAATAAAAGGTTGGATACATAGGAAAAGAGATAGTGGTAATATCATATTTATCATTATAAGAGACCATACTGGAACGTTGCAACTATCTATAAAAAGTAACAATGTTAGCAGAGACATCCGGGAAAGATCAAAGAATGTATCTTTGGAATCTAGTGTAAAAGTTACCGGAATAGTAAAAGAGGACAAGAGGGCATCGACAGGTTATGAATTGGAAGTATCAAAACTGGAAGTGATAAGTAATTCAAGATCTTATCCAATAACTGAATACCAAAGTACCGAATTGTTGCTTGATAAAAGACATTTGTGGTTAAGAAGTACAAAAATGACAGCCATAATGAAAAGTAGATCATATATGTTTAGGTATGCAAGAGAATATCTTGATAAATCGGGATTTTTTGAAATTACTCCTCCATTGATAACAGCTGCAGCAGGAGAAAGCGGAGCAGATATGTTTGTCGTAGATTACTTCGGTAGAAAGGTATATTTAACTGAAAGCTCTCAGCTTTATGCAGAAGCTATGATATATTCATTAGAGAAGGTATATTCATTCGCACCATCATTCAGGGCGGAAAAATCACGTACGATAAAGCACCTCGCTGAATATTGGCATCTTGAACCAGAAATGGCATATTATAATATGGAAAAAACCATAAAGTTGATAGAAGGACTTATATCCTATATATCAACCAGTTTAGTAAAAAGGAATCTTGACATATTAAATTTGATGAATATTGATGTGGATGTATTAAATTCAATCAAACCGCCATTCAAAAGGATAACATACGAGAAGGCTATTGAGATATTGAACGGCAAGGGTAAAAGACTCGAATGGGGCGATGATTTTGGTGTTGAAGAAGAACGTCTTTTGACAGAAGACGAAGACAAACCGACATTTATAGTGAATTGGCCGAGAGAGATCAAACCGTTTTACATGCCGATAAACCCGAAAGACGAGAGAACTGTAGTCTGTGTGGATTTGCAAGCGCCCAGAGGACATGGGGAGATAGTTGGATCCAGTGAGAGGATATGGAAATTTGAGGATGCGATAGAAAGATTTAGAGAGATAGAAAAGATAAAGAACATAAAGTTTAATATGGATAATTATTCATGGTATCTTGATCTTCTTAAATATGGAGCCGTACCCCATTCTGGATTTGGGATGGGAATGGAAAGATTGATAAAATGGCTTCTAAACTTAGATCACATACGGGATACCATACCATTCCCAAGGACTATAAACAGAGTAAGTCCATAATGTACATTTGTTCGTTCTCACTTCAGTTGATTTAGGATTTCACGGAATATTATTTTTAAATCTTCTACTGATTTGACAGTTATATGTCCGACACCCGTGCTTTTTATTGGAGGATCACTACCCCCTAAAAAGTGCATCTCCAAGGAATAATATCGAATTCAATTCATATCTAAAATGTCTCTGATTTTGTCTATTCCATATGCTTTGTCTATATCTTTCTTAGTTATATCTATAGATGTGGTACCGCCAATCTTAACCTCAAATTCCGGAATAATTTTTTAAGTTTTTCTTTCATTATCAAACGTTTTTTCATATCAATCTTCCTTTTTGAGTTTTAAGTGATATTAATTCGTTTATAAGCCTGATTTAGCCATAAAAGCAAATCTTGATGAACTATGACAAATAACCTTTCCTATTCCTTTAAAATTTGCAAAGAATAAACCTGTACCTCCGAGTACTGCTGCTCTCAAATTCCCTACATATTTTATGTCGTATGTTAATGATGGTTGGAAAGCGGCCAAATGCCCTGGTTCAATCTGTATATCGGAAGTACCATCCATATCCATTTCTATTACACTGCCGATAACATGTATAAAAACTTTTTGAGGACCTCTATGTTTCTGCAGGAACAGACCAGCACCACCAAAAAATGCAGCTCCCACCGATGTACGATGCAATTCTAAATCACCCGTTTCTGAACCGAGATACGCAAAATGTTCAACAATTATCTCTTCCCCTTCTTTAAGATCAAATGAAACTATCTTTCCTGGCAGTGTTCCAGAAAGGACAACTTCCCCTGCATTCTGCGCTGAAAATTCTGCGAGAAATATGCCTGTACCAGTAACCGCCCTAATCAATCCTGCTTTTCCACCTCCAGCAGATTTTCCATTGACAGATATACTAGTGTCTTTCTTTACAATATGTCCCGGATTTGCGTAGAATCTTTCTCCGCTATTAAGCTTTACATGAAGAGTTTGCATATCCTCACCAATAATCTTATATTCCATTTTTTCACCTATCCATTTATTATACACTACATACCATTAAATATCTGAAATATCTTTCCGGTTCTGTGAAAGAATAAAGGGATATTCCATATTCTCTAAATAGGGGTAAATGATAACGGTTTATCTTGGGTCTGTAGTCGAATGGTAAGACGCCTCCTTCACATGGAGGAGATCCGGAGTCCGATTCTCCGCAGGCCCATATAGGATTATCTGCGACAATGATCTAGAAATCTTAAGAAGTATTGATTTTACATCCATTTTCCAAAGCTTAGAAGGATTATACCTATAGGTATGATCAAATCCTACACTCTGGTTATGGACTAATCCTTTTTGGATCACGTGGTAAGAGTACTGCCTCTCTGACATTTTCCAGATTCAATATCTGTGTTACTACTCTTGCTATGCCAATCGCTAAACCGCCATGTGGTGGAGCTCCGTACCTAAAGAAGTTTAGATAGTACTGCATGTTTTCCAGATCAAGGCCTTTCGCATTGACATTCTCCAATAGCTTATCATAATTGTGTTCTCTCTGCGCACCCGTAGTTATCTCTACACCCCTATATATCAAATCAAAGCTTTTTGTGGTAGGAGTGCCATCAGACATAGGTGATCCGATCATATGATAAAAAGGTCTTGCGGTGGAGGGCCAATCAGTGGTGAAAACAAAATCATTCCCTGTCTTCTCCTTTATATATCTAGCTATCTCCTTCTCACCATCGGGTGTAAGATCCCCTTCCTTTGTTATATTATCATTGCTTACTATCTCCCATGCATCCTCCATCCTGATTCTGGGTATCTTTCCTGGAATCTGGAGAGGTATCTTTGTAACCTCCTCAATGTCAGTTTTTGATTCTTCCAACAACTTTTTGAATGCATAGTTGAGCATTTTTTCCTCCATTTCCATTACATCGTTTTCGGAAGTTATATACCCAAATTCCAGGTCAAAAGATGTAAATTCTGTGTTATGTCTTGTAGTAAAGGAAGGGTCTGCGCGGAATACGGGTGTTACTTCGAATATCCGTTCAAGTCCCGAGCATACTGCCATCTGTTTATAGAACTGTGGTGACTGAACCAGGTAAGCTTTTCTTCCGAAATATTCCACTAGAAATGCTTCCGCTCCGCCCTCTGTAGGGTAACCAGTGAACTTCGGAGAGAAAATTTCTACAAATCCTTCCTGCCACAGAAAAGTCATAAGATGTTTTATCAAATCGGAAAAGATCACAAGAGGTATCTTATGCAACCGATCTCTTAGGTCTATCCATCTATAATCAATCCTTTTTTCAAGGCCTGTATTTATATAATCTGAAGGATCGATAGGCAAAGGATGTGCTGGTTTATCTGTAAGTGCTATTACTCTTTCGGCTTCTATCTCTCTACCTCTCTTTGACCTTCCTTCTATAAAGCTGCCTTTCGCTGCTATAAACGTATGTCTTGTAAGATCATTTAAACGATCCATATCTTGTATTATGCCTTTTTTGCAAGTCAATTGAATATCTCCATATTGATCTGAGAGTATGATAAAATAGAGCGAATCTCCTACTTTTGTTATGCTTTTGATGTACCCTGCGACAGAAACTACATCCCCCACTTCTTTTTGGTTGAGCATGTCTGTTGTAATCCTATTCTGCAGAAGCGCAAAAAGTGTATTTTTATCATTAGACTGCATATCCGGTACTATCTCCCTTTCCATTAAAATTACCTCAATTTCAAATAACGGTTGTATCTACCAAAATAACAAACTAAAACATTGTAAATGATACAATTTTCAAACTATTTATGCCTTTCCTAATGGATGACTTTGAGACAAAATTCTCTCTGTTCGCTTTTTAGGTATAATCACATAAACCAATTTTTCCATATACCTTTTGGGATATATACTTTTGCTGATGCAGCAAATGGGGTGACTACCTTTTCATATAGCATTACATAAAAGTTCTACAACAAATTGTGGTATTCTGATATTATAAAA
>CAZBLA010000080.1:0-4562 GCA_964492665.1 Microcaldota archaeon | reverse complement strand
TGTATGAAAGTTGTATTAACCTGTTCCATGAAGCACGATATATTGACTTTGCAAGAGTAGAACATTTACCCTATTTTAAATATGGATGCCTTCTACCGCAAATGAGGTATAAACAAAGTTTACTAACTTGTTTGTAAGGTTATGTATGTAGTCTGAGTGGTTGTTGATATGCTGCCATTGACGAATATTTAGAAAAAAGGGTATAGTTTATTGCGTCGTGATGTGCAATTAATCTATTACTCAAAAATCGTAGTATTCTTGCCCTACGAATAAAAGATAGTAGATGTTATTTGCCGGTTATGTTAGATGGATTATCTTCATTTTTTATGTCGGATAGAGTAATGATTCTTCTATAGAGTGAAGGATGTGTAGCGAACATGCTTGCCATCATATGTATCTTTGTTTTGTCTGCTTCCGCTTTTTTTATTAGATGGTTTATATCTATGTCCGGCAACATTTTTTTTACATCTTCTATATGTAGTTTAAGGTCAGATATGTCTTTTTTTATACTGAATACGTCCATTATGTACAATGATCTTATTGTATCTGAAGATTTATTCTGGGATTTTGGTTTAATTCCGATACTTTTGTCCATTATTTTTATTAATGCGGATGCGAGATGTTCGGGTTTTTTTGTTGATTGTGCCGAATAGATATCTGCATAACTTTCTCTAGCCCTAGATAGAGAAAGAACCATCAGTTGTGAGAATATATATGCAACAAATGCGCCTATTCCTATGATTACAAAATATAATCCGCCATTTCTTTGGTCAAAACCACCAAACATTCCTGCAAAAAGAAGATTTTGAGCAATTAGGTATGTAAGCATAGGTATGAAGGATATGAAAGTCATTATTACAACATCGTTGTGATGTAAATGTCCGATTTCATGGGCAAGGACAGCTGTTATTTCATTCGCATTTAAAGTATCAAGAAGGCCTTTATGTACTACCAGAGTTGAATTTTTTTTTGTTCTTCCGAAAACAAAGGCATTCGGCTCCGTAGAATCGGATATGGCCAATCTTGGCTTTGGGACATTGGCTTGTTTTGAAAGTTTATTGATAATAGTAGATAATTCCGGATACTCTTTTTCATCCGCATATTTCAAATGAGATGCCCACTTGATCATCTTTGGTGAAATATACCATTGCAGCAGAAAGAATAATACAGCTAGAATCATTATTGGAATGATACCTGCCCGCAGAAATATCATTAAAGCGTAGAATACACCGAAACCTATAGCAAATACAATAGATATGGCAATATACATCCTAAGTTTTAATTTGATTACTCCAGCCATTTTATCACTTTTAATTTAATGGGCCCGAGGAGATTCGAACTCCCGACCTCCCGATTTCTGTTCTAATTATAAAGAACTATCAGTCGAGCGCTCTAACCATGCTAAGCTACGAGCCCATTTCGGAAAGATCAACTTCGATTATTTCTCCATTTGGGGTTTTCTCTTTAAATATCTGTGTTTCGAATTTATAGATTTTGACTTTTGGCTGCTTCCAATATTCTTTTGGAATATTTGCTTTTATGCATACTTCTTCAAGAAATTCTGCTGGACTGAGACCTTGTTTCACAGCGACATTAGCTAAAAGTAAAGCCTTGTACATTCCATATTCAACCATTATCCCGTCTTTTCCGATGTCTATGGATTTTTGTCTACGTCTCCAGTCGCCATGCATCCTGATTTTGTCGGATAGGATATTGACTTCTATAAGTAAGTCATTAAGTTCTTTATGTGATACAGGAACAAATCGTGAACCAGTGAATGCAGATGCAAGCGCTGCATCAATCACATATTCTTTCAGTTTACCCAGTGGTTTTGAGTAGCCCGCATATCCGCGGAGTTCGTTTGTAGGATAATGGGAAAGTACCACAAAGAGTCCATACATCTTATCCAACCCCTTTTCTTTAAGTGAATCTAAAATCAATTCTTTATTGAAATTAGGATTTTTCAGGAAGAGTTCTATTGTTGCTCTTGCGGCCTTCACTAAATCTTTGCCTTCGTTGATAGTTAATGTTTGCATATTGTCCTCCTTTCTAAGTTTAAGAGGTGTAAAATCTTTGATTGTAAGATATATGTTTTGCGGTTGTAATCCTGCCACATAAATGGTATTGATGGACAGAAGATGATATGTACAAACAATAATTTAATTGGTTATGTTGCAATACAAAAACAATGTGTTGCAGATTATACTTATGTCCATAGGCAGTTTCACTTGTATTTTTATAGTTTACATTATTTATATATTTACTTTGGTGAAGGAAGCAATAAGACAATAAAGTTTTGTAATAATTGTTGGATCATCGCAGGATATCGGCAGAAGAAGTAACAGTTAGTGTGTTAATAGGGTAGATATCATTGAAATGGTTATTGACTGTTTTACTGGTTTATACAACAAATAAGTAAGTGATTGAGATGAACATAATCATATACACGGATGGAGCATCGCGCAAAAATCCAGGAATAAGCGCATCCGGATATGCCATATACGATTCGCAAAAAAGAGAGTTGGATAGGAGAGTGGTAAGCAACGGCATAAATACAAACAATTATGCAGAATACACAGCAATAATTAGTGCTCTTGAATGGTGTTATAAAAATCTCGACAATCAAGAGATTGAGGTGAAACTTTTTTCAGATAGCCAATTAGCAGTAAAACAGATAAATGGAAGATATAGGGTCAAATCAGAGAGTATGAAAGAGTTATATAATACAGTAATGGATTTGGTGAAACATTTTAGAAATGTGGAGTTTTTAAATCGGCTTAGGAATGAGGAGGGCATATCTAAGGTGGATAGAGATCTCAATAAATTTCTTGACTCGATCGAAAGCAATAGGTAATAACAAAAAGTTTAAAAGTATATCAATATAGTTAGTATTAAGGGGATTATATGCCTCAACAGAATAATCCGATGGACAGTGGGATTGTCAATGATAGCGCTAAAGAGCATTGGAAGAAAGGCAACAGCTTATTTGAAAACGGATCTTTTGATGAAGCAATAGCTGAGTTTGAAGAAGCGATAAAAATAGATGAGAATTACGCTGACGCTTATTTCAATATAGCACTCGCAGAGAGAGTAAATAGGAGATATGCGGATGCCAAAAAGAATCTTGATAGGGTAATGGAACTTCAACCGGATAGTGCGGATGCGCCCCTTTTATATGGGGACATATTAGAATCGCAGAATGAGCTACTTGAAGCGAGAGGATGGTACAAAAAAGCATTACAGATAAATCCAGATTATTCGGAAGCGAAAGGGAGGCAGGAGCATATAGAATCATTAATAAAAATGGATTATGGAAAATACGAGGAAAAAGGAGAAGAAAAACAGAAGAGCAAGGAGGGAGAAGAAGTTATACAGGATGGACAGATAAAGAGAGTAGCATTTTATAAGTCCACCATAAAATTTGATAGTGTTATAGGCTTAACAAAAGTTAAGAAGTATGTCCATGAGAATGTGGTACTTGCTATAGAACGACCTGATCTGTTTAAGAAATACGGAAAGCAGTTGGGTGTCGGACTATTGTTGTATGGGCCTCCGGGTGTTGGAAAAACGTATATTGTGAATGCTATAGCCGGAGAAGCGAATGCGAATGTGATAATAGCTAGAATAAACCAGATAATTGATATGTATACTGGAAACACTGAAAAGAATATACATGCGATATTTGAGCAGGCAAGACAGCATACTCCCTGCATAATCTTTTTTGACGAGCTTGATGCCTTGGGAGGTAAGAGAGGGGGAGGAGGTAAAGATGGAGGCGACAGCAGCGCAATGCGGCTTGCAGTCAACCAATTTTTGGTTGAAATGAATGGGATTGAGGATAATCCGGAAGGGATATTTGTTATAGGTGCGACTAACAACCCGTGGGATATAGATCCTGCACTCAAAAGGAGTGGAAGATTCAGTGATGTGGTTTATATATTGCCACCTAGATACAAGGATAGAAAGGGACTTTTTGATTTTTATACAAGAAATACCCCGAGGGATAAACTTAATTATGGAAGATTATCTAGAACAACAATGGGATTCGCTCCGTCGGATATTCAGCATATATGCGATAGGGCCATAATGAAACCACTTCTCCACGAATATTCCTCAAAAAATGAAAGAAAACTTTCTATGAAGGACGTATTGTCTGTAATGAGTGAAAAGGATTTTAGGGGTAGTTCTCTGGATGAGTGGTATTCTATGGTAAAGAAGGAGATTATCAGTAAAACGGAAACTAATATAGTTGATGGAAAAAAACAGGAGATAGTCAGGGAAGGGAAACTTGACTCACAAGAAAAGATAATATATAAAAAGATGGTAAGAGATATAAAAAAGAATACTAATGCATCCGGTATGCGGGTTAAGAAATTTATGCGATGGTGGGCAATCCACATTTCATAAAAATTCTTGCAAAGTCAGACGTATAACTCTTTGCTGTTTTAGGGATTTTGTTTATAGATGATCTGACATCCTCTTCCGCCTGAAGGATAGGAACTTTTTGCTATGAATTTTGTAATTTGTGACATCCTCCTACACCTTTAGGTGTAGGCTTCCTC
>CAZBLA010000079.1:0-4566 GCA_964492665.1 Microcaldota archaeon | reverse complement strand
CGAGTATTTTGACGAAAATCAAAGAACATAATCCTGATGTTGTACTTGTGGCAGGTCATACACATGATGCACTACTGTTTATCAGACAGGCAAAAGAGAATAAGGTTAATGCAAAACTTATGGCATTTACAGTTGGAGTGCAGGCTACAGATTTCAGACAAGCATTGGGAAATGATGCAAATTATGCGGTAGGCGTTACGCCGTGGCTGCCCTCAATGAATTTCAAGGGTCCGGTTTTTGGTACAGCAGCTCAATTTGCCAAAACTTTTACGTCCGCCTATGGGTATGCTCCTGATTATCATGCAGCATCGGCTGTTGCAGATGCATTAATATTTCAGAATGCCATAGAGAAGGCAGGCTCGCTTGATCCAAAGAAAGTAAGAGATGCAATCGCATCTATTGATATACAGACACTATACGGAGAAATTAAATTTCAAAAGAACGGTCAGATAGCAAAAGGTCAGGCTGTAATTCAAATACAAAACGGCAAACCATACGCAGTATTTCCTAAAGATATTGCCCAGAAAAAACTTCTCTATCCTGCTCCTGCATGGGGAAGCAGGTAACATATTATTTTATATTAGCTGCAGAATTGTTATCGCCTGCAGCTAATAGCTGATGTTGCGCAATTAAAACTGTTTCAGTAAAAAAATATGTTATGTGTTAGTGCAAGAGTGAAAGGTGCTTAACAAACCGCAAAGTTGTGTTAGGATTCTGTCAGACTGTTGCTAAATATTGTTGCGAGTGCGAAGACAGCTATGCTTGCCTGTGCGCTATTGCACAAAAAGCGTATAGGTAGAGCAAAACCTAAAAATAAATTGGAGATAAAGGGAATAATATTTACTTTTTGGTGCTCATAACGACAAAGATTTGGGAGTTTAAAATGGACTTAGTCGTGTCTGTATATTTTTATTCATCAAATATCGTGTAATACAAGTAATTTAAAAGAGATTACAGCATATTATGTTTGAGATTCAGGTTATACTAAACGGGCTTTTGTTGGGCGGTCTATATGCGCTTATGGCCATAGGGATGTCTTTAATTTGGGGAGTCACCAACGTTATTAATCTTGCGCATGGAGCGCTAATAATGCTTGGAGCTTATGCCACATTTTGGATGTTTACCCTGTATCATATAGATCCTTTCCTGTCCATACCTATTTCCTTTATGCTCCTTTTTGTATTGGGATTTTTAATACAAAAATACATAATAAACTTTGTTATACGAGCAAAGATGTTCGTCACACTTCTTTTGACATTTGGACTTAATATTCTAATTACTAATATTGCTCAGAAAGCATGGACATCTAATTTTAGACAAACATCACCGACTTATGCAGCAAACGGTATTTCTTTTGGGTTAATAACGATTCCGTATGTACGACTAGCCGTTTTTGTTATATCAATTGCGTTGGTTTTTGCTCTTTACTTTTTTCTTAAGAAAACGAAAACAGGCCAGTCTATCAGAGCTGTTAGTCAGGATATAAATGCTGCAAAATTAATGGGGATAGATGTAGGAAATACATTTGCTCTGACATTCGGCATTGGATCCGGACTTGCAGGTGTGGCAGGATCAATGTTGGGTGTTTTATTGCCCATAACGCCTCAAATGGGAGGAATTCTGACATTAAAGTCGTTTGTTGTGGCAATAGTTGGTGGACTGGGGACAATCTTTGGAGCATTGGCAGGCGGAATTTTCCTGGGATTAGTTGAAACAATTGGTTCGTTTCATCTTGGCGCTAAATATACTGATATTATAATTTTCGGAATACTGGTTATAACGCTCATTGTAAAGCCGACTGGAATCTTGGGTAAGAAATCATCATGAAGAGAAAGTTCAAAACTCTTTTTTTCATAGTTCTGATAGCAGCAATTTTCAGTGCTCCATTTTACTCGGGAGCATTTACGATACGGTTTTTAATTGGAGTTATGTTGTTTGCCATAATGGCTGAAGGATGGAATATAATAGCAGGATACACCGGTTATCCGTCGTTCGGCAATGTTGTCTTTTTTGGACTTGGAGCCTATACGACTGCCCTTTTAATGAATGATTTTCATATATCGTTTATCATCAGCCTTGCCTTTTCCGCCATTATAGGTGCGCTGTTTGCCGTGCTTGCAGGAATGCCTGTTTTAAGACTAAAAGGACATTATTTTGCAATAGCAACACTCGGTATCGGTGAGACAATGATGGCAATAACTCTTAATGTAGCATTTACGGGAAAAGGTGCAGGCCTTTCACTTCCTATAGCAAACAATCCAATGATGTTTTACTATACCAGCTTAATAGTTCTTGCAGTTTTTGTAATTTTTATTAAGTGGATGCTTTCAGGCCGACTTGGTTATGGTATGATTGCTATAAGGGAGGATGAGGATGCTGCGAAAATGATGGGAATAAATACTGTATTTGTTAAAATAGCTGCGTTTGCCGTGAGTGGTTTTTTCACTGCAATAGCAGGTGGAATTTATGCCTATTGGACTACATTCGTTGATCCGCCAACTGTTTATGATCCTTTAATAAGCATTAAAATGATTATAATGGCTGTTCTTGGAGGAACAGGGACTATTTTTGGACCAATTTTGGGAGCATTTATCGTCATATTTTTATCAGATTTTCTTTCCATGCATTTCACGCTTTTGCATACATTCTTTTTCGGAGGCACTATAGTGTTGACGACTTTGTTCTTGCCTAAAGGTCTGATCGATGTTTTCAGTCAGAAAAGATTTAGACTGAGCTATTTTATTCGTAATATAAATAAGTATAAAGTGTAGAACATGGAAGTCATGAGAGTAATAAAAGTCAGAAAAAATTTTAGCGGTCTTGTAGCTGTTAACGATGTCGATTTTAGTCTTCATAAAGGTGAAATAGTTGGACTTATTGGTCCGAATGGTTCAGGGAAGACAACGCTGATCAATGTTATTACCGGCTTCTATAAGCCCACGAGCGGAAACATATTTTATAAAGATAAGAAAATTAACGGAATGCCGACATACAAAATTAACAGAATCGGGTTGTCAAGAACTTTTCAAATTGCAAAGCCTTTCATGGAATTGACAGTGCTTGAAAATGTTGTAACGGCAGCTCTTTTTGGCAGAAACATACATATATCGAGAAAACAGGCGATAGAAAATGCAAAAGAATCTATAAATGAAGTTGGACTTTCAAAAAAAATCAATTATAAGCCGGGAGCACTTTCCATTGCGGATCTTAAAAAGTTGGAACTTGCAAAAACTATTTCGCTTTTACCTGAAGTCTTATTTCTTGATGAGTCGATGGCAGGGCTTAATCCTAAAGAAACAGAGTGGGCAATGGATTTTATATTGAAAATTAGGGATAGAAGAGAACTTTCAATACTTTTTGTTGAACATATTATGAAAGTCGTAATGGGTATATCTGATAGAGTAATGGTGATGTATAACGGCGTAAAAATTGCCGATGGAGATCCCAAAAGTATTGCAAATAATGATGATGTCATAAAAGCGTATTTGGGCAGACGATATAAAAAGGTTCAAAATGCTTAAAATAGACAAGCTTGCCGCCGGATATGTTGATACGCAGGTCTTATGGGGTATAGATCTATTTGTAAAGAAAGGTGAAACTGTTGCGCTTGTGGGGTCAAATGGAGCAGGAAAATCTACATTATTGGAAACGATTGTTGGACTTCTGAAACCCATTTCAGGTTCAATCGTTTTTGACGGTAAGGCTGTTTTTGATGAATATACAAACATTCCGACAAGGCAAAGAGTCAGAAGTGGGATGTCTCTGTCACCTCAAGGAAGACATCTATTTCCGGATATGACCGTGGAGGAGAATATTGCGCTTGGAGCATTTCTTGAAAAAGATAGAAATAAAATAAAAAGAGGAATTAAAGATGTTTATGAGCTTTTTCCCGGAGTATATGAAAGAAAACAGTTTAAAGCGGGAAAACTTTCAGGCGGCGAACAGCAGATGGTTGCCATTGCACGAGCGCTTATGTCAAAGCCTAAGTTATTGATGATCGATGAACTTTCGTTAGGACTTGCTCCTGTTATTGTTGATATTCTTATTGATACTATTAAAATCATCAGCCAAACAGGAACATCATTACTTATAGTTGAACAGGATGTCCAGGTTGCCCTTGAAATAGCTAAAAGGGCTTATGTAATCGAAACAGGTAGAATTGTTATGCATGGAAAATCCGATGAACTCTTGAATGACCCTAAGATACAATCGGCATATCTCGGAATATGAAATATTCGCTTTTTCCGATTCTTGCGTGGATAACCAACACCCTACTCTTTTTTTACTCGACTTCGCCAACTTATTCAGATAAACTCTTAATTCTGCAGGCCCTATTTTTCAAGCAGATTTGTGAGAAGGGACATTCATTAATTTGTAGGTATTTCTAATATCAAGAGAAGGGGGCAGATGAAGCTGATAAGATATCCTGCAGGTAATTGATTATGTCGAAGAAAAATCTAAAATTACCAACATTAGAGCAAGCGCTATAATAATTTATAACTATAAGGAAGAAACAGATGCAAGCAACCGTTAGAAAATCACAACCGAAAATAGATGAAATTTTCA
>CAZBLA010000078.1:0-4631 GCA_964492665.1 Microcaldota archaeon | reverse complement strand
ATCCCTAGGATTAGTGGAACTATCTCATTTTACCTGAAGGATTCGGAACTACTGTATAGTTATTATAAGTGATAGGTATTTAGGCCATAACCTTGCATGTGCAGGGAAATACTACAAATATTTAAATTCTGTTATGTATATAATATCATTAAAACAAAGGGGGATACCAAAAATTTGAAAAGTAATAATAATGACTTAAGGGATGAAGCCACTTAATTCATAGTATAACTCTGAAGAAAAGATGAAGTTAAGAGACGAAATAGAAGATTATATAGAGAGTCTCTAAAATAAGGTGTTCAAATGCCAAAAAAATTAATAAAGGTTGGTGTGAAACCCGAAGTTTTTAAGTGGTTAAGAGAAAGTGCAAGTTGGAGTATTGAAGAAATTAGCAGAAGAATAAAAACGACCCCTGAAAATGTAAGAGCATTTGAAACAGGAGAAAAAAAGCCTACTTGGAGGCAACTGAAAGAATTATCTCGAGCGTTTAAAAGACCAATAGCGGCATTTTTACTTCTGGAACCAAGAAAAGAAAAGCCAAAACCAAAAGATTACAGATTTATTTTAAATAAGACTAGTGTATTCGACAAGAAAACAGTACTTGTATTAAGAAAAGCAAGAAATTTACAAGAGGTAGGGAAAGAATTATCAAAAAATATTAATTATGAAACAAAAACAACGGTTGGAAGAATTAGCCTTTTGGATAGTCATGAACAAATAGCAAGAGAATATAGAAAAATCTTTGGATTATCGACAGAAAAACAAAGAAAATTCAAAACGGCTTATAAATTATTTAATTATCTCCGAGATATTCTAGAAAACAGGAATATTCTGGTTTTTCAGTTTTCTATGCCTGTGGAAGATGCTAGAGGTTTTGTATTATCTGATGAATTTCCTACAATAATTGTTGTAAATACTAAAGACAGCATCGAAGCAAGATTATTTTCTTTGATGCATGAATTCGCACATATACTTTTAGGAGAATCGGTTATAGACTTTCCAGATATATCTTTATCGTATAGAAACAAGATAGAAAAATGGTGTAGTGAATTTGCATCGTCAATGCTTCTACCAAAAGAAACAGTAAAAGTATTATTTGAAACAAACCGCGGGAAATTAAAAAATGAAAAAACACTTAATTTACTTTCAAGAAGATACAAAGTCAGTAAGGCCATGCTTCTATTTAATATGATGAAACTAAACTATATCTCACAGACAGATTATGAAAATATCATCAATCGATATAGGATGAAGCTGAGAGAAATTGGAAAGAAAAGGCGAAAAGGCGGTGGAGGAATTTCTGCAGATAAAAAATGCATTTCAGAAATTGGGACTAAATTTATTTCCCTTGTGGCGAATAATTATGACAAAGGATATATAACCTACACCGATGCATTGAATTATCTTTCGATAAAATCTAAAAATTTTGACAAAGTGTTAGCAAAGGCAATAAAATGACTTCTAATTGTTACATTATTGATACTTCTTCTCTCGTAAAATTGAATAGAGATAATCCTTTAGATATTTTCCCAACAATATGGAAAAAGTTAAAAGATCTTGTTGAGAAAGACAAATTAGTTGCACCAAAAGAAGTATTAAATGAGATTGTTCAGAATGATGATCAATTATCTGTATGGGTAAAAAATCAGAAAAAAATGTTTAAAGAACCCACCCCCAAACAGATAGAACTTGTAAAAGAAATATTAGGTAAATATCCATCTTTGATAAACATCGATAGTAAATATAGTGCAGATCCATGGATTATAGCATTAGCAATAGAATTGGCAGCAAAGCCTCAGAAGACAATAATGACAATAAAAAGAGTTGTTGTTTCAGAAGAGAAGCTAAGAGGAAACAGGGTTAGGATACCTCTGATTTGTGATAGATATAAAATAGAAAATATAGATATAATAACCATGTTTAGAACTGAAAGATGGAAATTTTAGGATATCCTCTTTTATTGTAACAGTTTAAAAATCATACGAGACGACAAAAGAATAAGAACAGCAAAATAGACAGATTAAGCATAGATGGGAAGAAGAAGCCGGCAGCAATAATAAAGAGAGTAGAGATAGCTGGTTATACAGTAGAGGAATATAGGGATAAAGTAAAAATAGTTATGCACACACTACAAGAATTCCGGATGTGAGCATATACAGATTCTTAGCAGCTATGCATAGCATGTGTGCATAATAGTATTATCGACTAACACAATTAGTTTGTGTAATGTGCAATTATTGGATTAACTATCGTTATTGTATCCTGTGTAAATATACCTGGATCATGAAATATCAAGATGTACTGTCCTGGTAAGAGTTGGGCGTTTATTGTAGATCCGTGTGTATCTCCGTAGTAATACTGAGAAGAACTAATTGAACTTGGATTTTGAGTGAACGCCCCGTATTGTGTCGGAGTGAGTATAGCAACTTCTATTTTTCCTTGAGAGGTATATGAGCCGGTTACATTTATGGAATATGCACCCTGCGGAATTGTGAAATTGAGAAATTTAGACTGGCCAGCATTTAGTGAAAATACTTGTCCGGGTGAAAATAGATTAATTGAATAAGTTCGTGGTGTATTTGTATGGACTTTAGCAATAGGTTGATAAGATTGTCGATTAACTCCTGAAGTGGATACAATTACAACAATAATTAGGATTACTATTGAAATTGCAGAAATAGCAACAATCCAACTTCTACTGCCTTTATTTTTCTTTTTAGACATACTAAAGCGTTACATACAATTATACTCATTATTATATATATCTTTCACAAAGATAATTCACTTCCAAATAGTTATTTTCTTAGAAAAGGACGTGCGATTGCCTTCCCACAAACCTTTTTAATCCCACAACCAAGAATTCTCCGGAATTCTTGACCGTCGATTTAATAAAAACACCATGTTGACTTCCACTAACTCTTTTAAAAAATACAAATGCATGGAAATCCATATTAAAAAATAGTATGATGGGAAGATTGCCAAAAAACAGAAATCCGCAAAAAATCTTCGGATGTTGACTTTTCTTTCGGATTCTTTCAATTCATTTCAACAAACCTTGATTTTTATATGTTTCATAATAAGATGAAACATTTAAATAGATATATCTATAATAATTGAAACATGAAACTTTACGAGTTGCTATACCGTGAGATAGCCACAGATTTCCTTACAGGCATTAACAGGTTCACTCAAAAAGAGCTTTCTGCAAGGCTTCATATTTCTATAGGTAATATAAACATGGCGCTTGGCAGGCTAGAGAGCATAAATGCGGTTGCAAAAGAAAAAAGATCATTCCATATAAGTGCTTTAGATAGATTGCTGCTTTATTGGGCTAGCTATAGAAGGTTGGATAAGGACAGGGTGTATACGGCCACATCGGAGCTTAGCATCGCAGAGACAGAAAGCAGCCTTCCGAATGGTATCGCCTTTACGGCATATACGGCTTACAAAAAGATATACAGCAGCGTTCCTGCTGATTATAGCGAAATATTTGTTTATGCGACAGATGATGCTGTAACCACCATAAAACAAAGATTCCCGAAACAGAGCAGGTTCCCGAATCTATTCGTGCTCGCGGCTGATAGGGTGCTATCGGAAAGGATAAAAGAAAAAAAGATGGATGTGGTTCCTCTGCCAAATCTGTTCGTAGATCTGTGGAATATTAAAACATGGTATGCCAAGGATTTTGTTGACGCCCTATCCAAAAGGCTTTTTGGTTGATGTGATGGAGTTCTGGAACGATGAGATAACGGAAAAGAGCTGGAAAAAGCTCATTGGGCTTAGGAAAGAGATAGACTTTGTATTGATTGGCGGATGGGCAGTCTATTTGTATACAAAGTTGCACAAGTCCAAAGACATAGACATGATAATCGACTATCCTGTGCTAAGGAAGCTGCAGAATGATTACATACTCAATAAGAACAGTAGGCTGAAGAAGTATGAAGTGAAGCTGCCCGAAGGATTTGATATAGACATATACACACCAGGATACTCCCGTTTAACCATACCAATCAAAGATATAATGAGCAATATAAGGATGCGCGAGGGTTTTAGAGTGCCAAGGCAGGAGATCCTGCTTCTGCTCAAGCTGGGTGCCTGTGCAGACAGGAAGGCAAGCATAAAAGGGAGCAAGGATTCCATAGACATCATGGGTTTGGTTTTCAATACTGATATAGATTACAAGTTCCTTAAGGAACTTGTAACAGGATATGGTCTTGAGAATTATCTGAAAGAGCTTCTGCATGTATTCGAAAATTTTGATATCTCGATGATAAGATATATTGATCTGAATGTGAACAGTTTCTCAAAACTGAAGAAAAAGTATAAACAACTGATTTTAAGTATTATATGATTATTTTTACCAGAATCTAGGCTCAGCAATAACTGTTGCAATGTATGGTGTGATATAACGCATTTCTTGCATCAGATGTAGGATCACTAAAACAATTGCATGAATATGATCTACCGTTCATTATTACTTTTGGTCCCTACAAGAAGACAGCTTCAAAAATGACAATAGAAGCATAAAAGAGAATAATGACATCCTCTACGGCCTAAAGACCATAGTATCTTAGGTTTATACCACAAAGTGAAAGTGTATCTGGTTGGATATGTCCTGCCTTCTGATGTAGTTT
>CAZBLA010000077.1:0-4698 GCA_964492665.1 Microcaldota archaeon | reverse complement strand
CGGGGAGATATGGCCTCTACGACACAACAGGTATCGCAAGCCGCATCGCAGAACCATAACACACTCCACAATCCGCAGAATAAGCCCCTACTGTTCAAGCAGGGAGGATGTCACATCTTAATCCACCTGATTGCCTTTAGCGAGGCAATTAAATACTCGTCGTAGACTAGCCAAGACATTAATATGTGTCTTACGACGACAAAAGAGAAGAAAGAAGAGAAAGCCTCGCCTTATTTTATTAAAGACAGATAAATATTTAAAAAGTTAATAATCTATAATATATATGACATAAAGGAATATAAGTTTAAGATTTATTCTGATGCAAAACGAGAAGTGGGATAGACAAAAAACTAATCTTGGCGCAACGACTCTACAACAAAATACCCGAAAGAATAAAACCCAGATATAAAAAGGACAAGGATCCCGATATAAATAAGGCTGAAAGTGCTGATATGAAAATTATAAAAATTAATTCAAAGAATACTGCAAACGAATGCAGCAACATACAAAACATGCAGTTGTCAGAAAGAACATACCTATGAGTTACTGCAGGGAGTGCAGGAAGTTACGCTCAAGGAGATATGACCTCTACGACACAACAGGTATCGCAAGCCGCATCACACGAGAACATACTCCACAATCCGCAGAGGAAGCCCCCTACTTTTAAGTAGGAAGAATGTTATACCTATTATTGAAAAGATGGTATTTTGGATAAAATAAAGAAGAAATTGAAATTCCATACAATAAAACCAGAACTGTCCATGGAGAAAGAAAAAATAAAAAATCAAAAAAATGGGATATTTAACAATAAAGAATATATACAATCCAATACATACAAAAAATACCTTGTTTTCATAATCTTCCTCATTATTCTGAGCAATGCAGCATACTATGTATTCTCACATTATGAAGGTCCATCGATGTATGGTGATGATCCCATATACGCAAGTATGGCTGCTTCCGTTCTTCAAGGAACATTTAAAACAAATAGTTTTATCTTTTCTACCAGACTGATTGAAGCATATTCAATAGCATTCTTCTATTACATAATGGGTGTCAATAACTTAAGTAGCAGCATGTGGAATATTCTATCCTATCTCGGTATAATCATTGTCACCTTCTTTATGGTCCGTCTCCTATACAACGATAAAGCAGCATTAATTAGTGCTTTTGTTATTAGTCTATTTCCACTTGTAACTAAAATTGCAGTCAATATTGGAGAAGACATACCATTAACTTTTGTAGGGTCTCTTGCAATATTACTACTGTTATATGCAGAGCGACACAACAATAAAATATATTGGTTTTTTAGTGGTGTACTGCTGTTTGCAACATGGCTTATAAGTGTAGAAAGTGCAGTAATAATAGAATTTGTACTTATCTATATATTAATAGAACTTGCAAGAAAAAAAATACATATAACTAGACAATCACTTTTTTTCGTCGTTGGCTTCATAGTTACAATACTACTTACATTCAGCTATAGCTACTTCAATTCAGGAAATGCCTTCAATGTTATAACCACAAATTTCTATTTTTATAGTGCAGTCGGAACAACTGCTGGCGGTCATAGCACAATACCTTCAACAAATAATCATTTGAATTTTTATATACGTTCCATGTTCCAATACCATCTGATGGAATCCATTTTCAATGGTAAAAACCTATCTGATTACCTCTATACCAACATTTTCTTGTTTAAAGGTCCAAGTGATTTTGGAATTTATTTCTATCTTGTTGTTATATCTGGAATTGCACTTTCAATTCTTAGAGACAAAAAATTTTATTTCTTCCTCCTTTGGTTTTTAATCATGTTTGCACTACTTGAATTCGGTCCAATGCATGTAGGTATAAACATCCATCCATTTAAGATAATCTACTTGCTTACATATCGATTGAATAGATTTCTGCTACCACTTGCAATACCCATATCCGCAATTATAGGTATAGGTATATCCAGATTGATAATCTTCAATAAGCATAAATTCCTTATATCATTACCGCTAGCAGCTTTAGCTATAACAATACTCATAATGTTATTTGTATCTAGTTATAACATATCCACATTTTGGTATTACTGGCAAAGTTACCCGAGAAGTTTAATAATTCCAGCTGCGGTATATGCTAGAAGCGCAATTCCGACGAATTCTTCCACAATCATCTATTTTGAAGGATTGACTTTGCAAGGCGTAAATATCGGATATTCCGGATCTATGTTTCCCATCTATTACGGTAAACCTAATGATGCGAATATATATAACATTCAGCCTAATGTAAATTGCAGTTATATACGTCCAAAAAGTTATGTGGTATGGTCCGGAAAACCAATATGCAACAATTGGACAAATGTTTATAACATAACAGATAACGAATACATACCTCAGTATATAATCTCGTCTGAAAAAGGAATGCTCCCTTATATTCCTACAAATATCTATTACACAAACTAAGGTAATCCTATGATTTCACATCCAAAGATAATAGTTGACAACAGAGAAAGGAACAAGGAATTATTAGATGCTTTGGGTGGTCTTTGCAGCATCCACATTGAAACTATGGACATAGGAGATTATTGTATATCTGATAGGGTATGTATAGAACGGAAAACAATTAGAGATTTTGAATCGTCAATGATTACTGGAAGGCTCTTCAAACAAATAAAAGTCTTAAGCGAAAACTATAAACTTCCTATATTGATCATCGAAGGAGATAAAGCTGATTTCATCCTGAACGGAAATTCAATAGAAGGAGCAATAATTTTTCTATATCTTACTTACAAAATACAAATTATTATATCTAAAAATCCAAAAGAAACTGCACATATATTATATAGAATAACAAAACAGGAAGAGACTCTATCCGATCATGACTTATCCCTGAAGATGGGCAAAAGCGCAAAAACTGATGGACAGTTTATGGAATATATAATAGGAAATATTCCCGGAGTTGGAAACAAGATTGCAAAATCTCTCCTAACTAAATTTGGAAGCATATCTAGCATAGTTGATGCTGACATCAATGATCTGACACAAGTCGATAAGATAGGCAAGAAAAAATCCGTAGAAATATATGATATACTACATAAAACATATATTGATAATCAATCATAAAGTCTAGATACAGCCATCCTCCCGAATACTTCTGTTTCATTTTTGAATAAAGGCGCAATATTTTCCAATATCCTCCGTCTTTCTTTTTCTGATACTTTCAATGGACCGGAACTTTTTATTAAAACTGATATCCTTCTATATGTACTGTATGTATCACAAAACAAAACAAACTTTGCATTATTCTTAATTCCTGCAACTTCTATAGCTTCATCTATCTTCCGAGTCATAGCTACAAATAGCAACATTTCCATAGCAATGCTTTTGGATATGTTTAATTTTCTATTAAATACAGATATAGAATTGAGATATGCACAGGACAACTGGTTTTCGGATAATATAATATTCGGATCAAATATCTGTACAACTTCCTTCTTAAATTTTTTTGAAATGATTCTTAAAAGATCCTTGACCTGAATTTTTGAAGACGCATATCTTATAATATGTTTATTGTTTGTATTCATATAAATATTCTGCATGGTTATCATTTACTATTTTAATTATATTTAATGCAATATTCTCATGACTAAAAACTAATTCAATAAATTAATTCATCTGATCATCCTATCCAAGAACATCGAAAACAATCCACTTCTTATCTCATATTTTTACACTTTTCTTTCAAGCTCCATACATTAAACTCTCAGATCTAAAAAGTATAAAAGTCTACAATAATACATACTTAACCTCCTTTGATAAAATCAGAAGCAATAATCTCCTCTTCCATATAACTTACATAATCATCTGCTCCCACCGGGATTTGAACCCGGGTCCTAGGCTCGAAGGGCCCATGTCCTTGGCCGTGCTAGACGATGGGAGCATAATTGTATAATAGTATTATAATTTGTTCACAATATCTATCAACTCCTGCAATATCTCTTTCTTACTTCTTAATCCATCAACTATGTATATGTTTCTATCTTCTGTTGCTAACTCCTTGTACCTTTTGTTTGCGTTCTCTAAAAATTCTATCCTTTCAAAAAATAATTCATTATTTCTACTTTTTCTTTCCTCAATTATCCTTTCAAGAGCAATCTTCGGATTAATATCAATTATAATTGTTGCATCCGGGAGAGGAAAAGATGCATTTATATCAATCAACCATTTTTTATCAAGTCCAGCAACAGAACCATACACTAATGTAGAAAGTATATATCTGTCACATATGACATTGATCCCTTTTTCTAATGCCGGATCTATTGTTTTTGATATATGTTCTGATCTGTCAGCAACAAAAAGCAATTGCATTGTTCTATCATCAATTCCTCCTTCAATTTTTAAGAGATTCCTAATCATACTTCCTACTTTTCCATTGCTCGGTTCACTTGTCAACAATATCCTATCTGTTTTTTTCATGTATTCAGCGAGCAATTTTGCTTGTGTGCTTTTTCCTGCTCCATCTATACCTTCTATGCATATAAACAACCCACCACCAAGTCTTATTCGTAGGGCAAGAATACCACGACTTTCAAGTCGTGGATGAATTGCATGTCATATGACAATTCACAATCTTTTTCTACGATGTTCTGTTAAATGGTGCAGAAAAGGTATATAAATGTCTGGTGCAATATAATAAATATGCAGTTATTGA
>CAZBLA010000076.1:0-4789 GCA_964492665.1 Microcaldota archaeon | reverse complement strand
CCGCAAACAGGATATCTCGTATCAGAGTCAACTTAATCGAGCGGTTTAGATACCCTCGACGTAGTCGGGAGGGAACCGCTCGTGCAAGGGGTTTATAAGGGGCGAAGCCACTTATCTCATAACTTAAACTGCAGAAGGAATGGCAGCACATCAATAATCAATCAGACGACTATCTGCACAAAACCGTAAACAGGTTAGTAAACTCAAATTACACCTCATTTGTAGTAGAAAAGCTCAATATTCAAAGTATGGTACAGAATCATAACCTTGCAAAGTCAATATATCATGCTTGATACAACTATCGCAATCCGCATCGCAGAACCCTAACACACTCTGCAATCCGCAGAGGAAGCCCCTGCTTCTACAGTAGGGGAGGATGTCACCCTATCAAACTAAACAAATCTCTTCTTGCTTCCATAACTTCTCCATTTTCTGCAAGTATAAACATTATTGATCTCACACCATCAGCATCAACTCCTGTTTTCTTGGAAAGCTCATCAGTGCTCATATCTTTATATTTCAATGCATCTATGAGTTTCGGAGAATTTTTGTTTACGAAAGCCCTATGAACTATATAATACTTTTTATTGAATGCCCTGGTTCCTAAAACGAGTCCTCTTCTTATCTCTTCTTCCAATTCTACAGATGCGTTTTCAGCCTCGGATTTCGTATTGAGTACAACATACCCATTCCTTCTCATCTCATCAGCAGCACTCTCACGGAATTTATTATCTTCCTTGCTGCTATCCTTCATAAGTATCTCATCCGTATACTGTTTTGACTCTATCTTATTGCTTATCCTTACCTTATCCCTGTTCTTTCTATCAAAAGCTTCCCAATCCTTTATCAAAAATTTTTTGTATATGACATCATTTATACTATAAACAACCGATTCATTACTCTCTATAGGTACCACATACCTCTTTTTTATCAGATCTTTAAGCACTTCCCGCTCCTCTCCCACGAGCTTCTTGCCAACCTCCTCTTCTGTTCTCTGTTTATATCTGAACGAATCTAATTTTTTAAGCACCAATAACTCCTGCTCAGATAATGTCTTTCTAACAGTTTTGATATCTTTAGAGGTAAGTTTATCGATTATATCACCAGAATTTGCAAATATATAATATTTCTCCTCCTTCAAGAAATGCAACTCATCTCCTTCCTTTATATTTAAATTGTATATCACGTCTTTTGGGAGGTACAAAATCAATTTATCTTTATACTTATATACTTTTGACGAAATCTAATCACCAAGTATTTAATTTTACACTATTAATAATTATGCAATGCAAAGATTAAAAGAGTTTGTAGAATATGCAAAAAAAACATTTAGCATAAAAGATGTAACTGCAGCAATAGCAAATCTAAATTATCTGGGATTTAATGAAACGCTCCTGCTCGAAAATGCTGGGATATCTGTAGCTAACTACCTAATCAAAGAGCATAAAAAGAGCAATATCCTTTTTGTGTGCGGACATGGAGGAAAGGGTGCAATAGGATTGGCAGCAGCCAGACATGTCATAGATTATGTAAATAACATAGAAATCGTCTTTGTTGATGAAGACAGATCAAATAGGGACACAACAAATCTCAATTATACTCTCGTTGACATTACACAGAAAACAACCCACATAACTGAACATAATATCCAAGATTTCAAGAAATTATTGAAATGGTCTGATCTTGTAATAGATTCCATAATGGGAATTGGTATGTCCGGTCTGATAGATTCTTTTACATCTCAAATAATAAACGAGATAAATCTATCAAAAAGAAAAGTGATATCTATAGATATACCAACAGGAATAAATGCTGATACTGGATTTCCAAACAGGAGAAGTATAAATGCAGATATGACCTTAATTCTACAAAATATGAAAATCGGAATCCTAAAGAATAAATCCTTCAATAAAAAGAATATCAAGATACTAGATGCAGGAATTCCCAGAGTTCTGGGATTATTCACTGGTCCTGGAGATGTTATGTTAGCCACACATCCCAAGCTGGAATCTTCAAACAAATATACAAATGGCAGCGTCATGATACTTGGCGGATCCGAAAAGTATAAAGGAGCTCCTTTCTTAGCAGCATTTGCTACAAACAATTCATTGGCCGCGTTGAGAGTAGGGACAGGATATGTCACTGTATTTTCACCTGCGGACATATCCCCTACAATAATCAATAAACTTCCGAACATAATTGTGAATTCAATTCCAAATAAAATCTCCGATGAGGAAGTAGGAGATATGATAAAGACACGACATAATGTATTGATAATAGGTCCAGGTATAGAGACCAGTTTTACTGAGAACGGATTCATAGAAAAACTGATAAGAATAGAAAAAATCAGAAATAATATCGTTATAGCTGATGCTTCTGCAATGAAAATTATAATCGAAAAAAAACTTATGTATCCAAATATGGTCTTTACTCCGCATTACGGCGAATTCAAGAGGATGACTGGCATAGATCTGAAAAATGCAACACTCAGCAAGAAAATCAGAAGCGCATTAAACTTTTCCAATAAGTATAATTGTTGCATAATCCTTAAAGGACACGAAACCATAATAACAAACGGAAAACTGCTGAAGATAAACATAGCTAAAACATCAGCATTGGCAACAATGGGTACTGGAGACGTATTAGACGGTATAATAGCCGGTTATTCTGCAATCCATAGAGACATATTTGAAAGTTCCATAGCTGCCGTATACATACATTCCAAGATAGCAGACCTTTTGACAATCCAGAAGGGGAATCATATAATAGCGCAGGACATCATAGAAGAAATACCAAACATATTAAAAAGATTTGATATTACACATTAAAAGGCGATAACATATGGTTGAATCCGAATATTCTAAAATTATGGATCACATAACTTCCACTTTGTCAGATGCTGTATCTAAATGCAATTACAATACGAGTGAACATAACATAAGGTCAAGCCTCTCCTTTACTGATAGATTTGCGGACATATCATCCACAATAGCTCTAAAACTATCAAAACAGGAATCACTGGATTCATCAGATGTAGCAAAACAGATAAAAGACAAACTTACTCCTGACAATCGTCTAGAATTCATAACTGTTAAGAATGGATTCATAAACTTTAATCTTAACAGGACACAATTCTCAAAAGATGTATTGGATAGTATACTAAAAACTCACAATTTTCCATTGAGATCGGATATAGGAAAGGGAAAAAAGATAATAGTCGAATATCCAAGCGTCAATCCTGCGCATCCCCTACATATAGGTCATATAAGGAGTACCCTTCTCGGGGATGTGATATCCAATATGCTTGATGAATGCGGTTACAAGGTTGAAAGGCAGGATTATATAGACGATCTAGGTCTGCAATCCGCGCAAGCATTATGGGGAACGATGAATATGGAAAAGATTGGGATTCAATTCAACCAATCAAAAAAATATGACCATATGCTGGGCGAGATATACGTGGCAGTGAATAAAACGATAAAAGAAAATCCGGAACTCAATGAATACATAAAAGAAGTATCTGAACATATGGAGCAGGACGGTACCTATGAATCCAAGCTTCTCAAAGACATGGTCGAAAGATTTATAAAATCCGAATATGAAACTCTTTTTGATCTTGGCGTATTCCATAATCTGATGATATGGGAGAGCAGCATACTAAGCACAAACCTTCTGGAAAAAGCGTTAAGGATCCTTTCTGAACATAAAATAACGGAAAGACCCACAGAAGGAAAATATACTAATTGTGTAGTGATAGATCTAAACAGACTAAACGCTGCAACCCCCGAAATAAAAAGTCTTAAGGAAAATATAAAAGTTCTATTGCGTAGCAATAACACTCCAGGATATCTGGCAAAAGATATAGCATTCCATATGTGGAAATTTGGTATTATTGAAAATAGATTCAAATACAGAAAGATGATGGATCAGCCCAACAACTCCGATCTATATACAACTTCTGCAGAAGGGGATCATATGGACTTTGGAGATGCCGACATATCAGTGAATACCATAGATTCAAGGCAGAGTCATGAACAACTACTCGTAAGTACCGTATTAAAAGAGATAAAAGAATATTCAGGAAAAGAATTAATTCATATTCCGTATGGTGTTGTGGAGTTAGAGGATGGTGTTCTTTCAGGAAGGAAAGGGACATGGATGGGATTTACAGCGGACGAGCTGATAGCAGAAGCAAAAAAGAAAGCGTATGGGCTGATATCAAACAAAGAAGGTCTTTCTAAAGAGGAAAAAGAGAAGATTGCTGCCGGTGTTTCGATTGCAGCAATACGTTTTGAATTTATAAAGATATCTTACGAGAAAAAAATAACCTTCTCATGGGAACGCGCTCTAAATTTTGAAAGCAATTCAGGTCCTTATTGCCAATACATGTATGCCCGGGCTCTTCATATAATGAACGCTTTCCGTAATAAGACTAATAACTACAATACTGAATTTATACAAAGCAATGTAGAATTTGAACTGATAAAAAAGATGTCCATTGCCAAAGATATATTGGAAAAGGCAGCATCAGAATACAAACCGAACATCATTGCAAATTATCTCAGTGATTTATCTACACTATTCAGCAAATTCTATGAAAAAAAATCAGTGGTAAAAGCAGATAATGAGGAGGAAAAGAACGCAAGAATCGCAATAGTAAAATCGTTCTTAAGGCTATCTGAAGAGTTATTCAAAATATGTGGAATAAGCAGATTGGAGAGGATGTAACTACTTATTATAGCAAACTCGTAATATAATGCTACATTTCATATCCGACAATATGTTGTAA
>CAZBLA010000075.1:0-4949 GCA_964492665.1 Microcaldota archaeon | reverse complement strand
GACATGCAATTCATCCACGACTTGAAAGTCGTGGTATTCTTGCCCTACGAATAATCCTTTCTTTTCGAGTGACATCCTCCCCTATTTTTAAGTAGGAAAGGGGGTCACTTGACTGGTGAAGTAGATGGGAAAGATACGATAGAATTAAATATGTTTATTCTCCTTATTAATTTGCTATTTATAATTGGATATAGAACAAGTGAGAGATATGATAACAAATTTTATTATGGATAATGTGGACGCAAAGATAGAAGAGATGGATTCTCTCATCAATCAGAGATTTCCGAAATTGAATGTATCTATAGATAATGTTGAGGATAAGAAAGACATAATATCTATATCTTATACATTTCTTGCTGATTATAGGGATGGAGATGTAGATAGTGCGAAAGAGATAGGACATATAAAAATGAGTGGAACTATAGAGTTATCGGAAGACAAGGAGAAAAAAGGTGAAGCAATGAAGCAGTGGAAAACAAAAAGTTCTTTGCCTACTGTTATGGCTGAAGAGATAATAAATAGTATTAACTTCAGATGCAGTGCAACAGGCACACTGATAGCATATTCTCTTGGATTTATACCACCATTAGTGATAAGCCAAACTAAAGTCAGCGAACCCAAAGAAGGAAGTGGGAAGTAAGTTTAGTTTTATTGATCAGCAGTATTGCTGAACTCTTTTATGTGAGACAATGGGAGATAGGATGCCTCTTGATGAGGATAGAAATGTATCGTATATTGTCGGATATCTCCTTGATGTTGATTATTTAATCGTGGAAGGGATTGCAAATATACGTATGACAATACGTTGCAGAGATGGAGCTTACGAGGTGTTTGATCCGGATTTCTCTCCTTATTTCTATTTTATACCATCCGAAAACGTCTCTAAAAGTTTGCTTATGGGAATTTCCGCGGATTCCTTCGGATCAGAGGTGCGTCCTACAGATGTGAAAGAGGAGCATAAGAGCATATTCGGAAAAGATGTTGATGTATTTAAGGTATTTGTGCGGAATCCTTCAGACATACCGAAACTTAGCAAAGAATTTGGAGGATATGGTACAGCATACGAATCCGATATACCATTCGCAAGAAGGTATCTCATAGACAGAGGGATAATCCCCTTCGGATCATACAAGTTCAAAGTGATACATGAAAACAAAAAATTGGATATTGTTGGATTGCCGGAAAGGAATGAGTCTGACCCTACCAATATCAAGGATATGAATGTTTTATGTTTTGATATAGAAACGGACAATTTGGAGGGTATGCCAAAACCAGATAAGGATCCAGTCATAATGATTAGTTATTCTTATTTATCGAACGGAAAGAAAGGAAGCGGAGTCATTACATTCAAGAGGATAGACAAGGATTTTGTCATTTTTGTTGAGAATGAGAAGAAACTTTTCGCCAGATTCATGAATCTTCTGAATGAATTTGATATAGATGTGGTTTCTGGTTATAACTCTGCAAATTTTGATGTTAAATATTTGCTTGAAAGATCGAAAGTTCTGAAGATAAGATTTAATATGAGTAGGTATGAAGGAGAAACCAAAATTGAAAGGCATGGAATGGTAGATAAAGTCAGAATAGCAGGAAGGGTTCATGTAGATATGTATACTGTAGTTAGATTCATATCGATTGTCGGGGCTTCGGAGAGCATACTCAAACTGAACAGTTATACACTAAAGAACGTTTATGAGGCAGTATCTAAAAATACGGAAATCGTAATGGACAAGTCTATACAATCAAATATACATAACTTATGGTGCGGAGACGAATCCGATCTGGAGAGGCTTGCTAATTACAACCTGAATGATTCATATGCATTGCATACTATTTATGATTCATTTATAACCATAATGATAGAATTATCCAGAATATCTGGAAATTCTTTGAGTGATATCTGTGTGTCCACCACAGGACAGATTGTGGAGTTTTTACTTATGAGATATGCCTATATGTTCAAAGAATTGATACCTAATAAGCCGGATGATAAGGAGATACGCAAAAGATTGTCGGAACCTATAGAAGGGGCATATGTCAAGACACCAAATCCAGGAATATACGAAAATCTTGCCATATTTGATTTTAAGAGTCTGTATCCATCAATAATAATATCACATAATATAGATCCGTCATCTTTATGTATGAACTGTGAAGATTATTATGAATCGCCATTAGGATACAAATTCTCGAAAGCAAGAAAAGCAATAACACCGACGATATTGAAAATATTGATAGATGCAAGAAAAGAAGTAAAACAGATGTATAAGAAGGACAAGAAGAATGTGATACTCGGAAGCAGATCGCTCGCATTGAAAATAATTTCGAATTCGTTCTATGGTTATCTGGGATATGCAAGATCAAGATGGTATTCGAGAGAGGCGGCATCAAGCGTAACTGCCTATGGTAGGCAGTATATACAGAAAGCGATAGCTAGTGCCGAGAAAGAGAAATTCAAAGTTATATATGGGGATACGGATTCTGTAGTCATGCTCTTGAACGATAAGATGAAAGAGGATGCAATAGCATTCGTAGACAAGTTTAATCGGAAACTTCCGGAATCCATGAACCTTGAACTGGAAGATTTTTATAAAAGAGCGATATTTGTTGGAAGGAAGGTGGAGCAGAGCAAATCCGGAGCTAAAAAGAAGTATGCCATGATATCATATGATGGTCATATAAAAATACGTGGATTCGAACTTGTCAGGAGGGATTGGTCCAGAATCGCGCGTGATACCCAAAAGGAGGTTCTTGAGATTATACTTAAGGAAGGCAGAGAGGACAAAGCGATAAATGTGGTGAAAGAGACCATTGAAAGGCTTAAGAAGGGTGAGGTTCCAATAGAAGATCTGTCAATACAAACACAATTGAGAAAGAGCATTGACAGTTATGGTATAAAATCTCCGGAAGTAATGGCTGTGAAAAAAGCGATAAAGTTGGGACTCAAGAAAAGAAGTGAGATGGAACATTCGATTGTGACTTATGTCATAACCAAACAGGGCAGCACGATATCCGAAAAAGCATGTCTCACTGAGTTTGCAGAGAATTACGATGCAGATTATTATATAAACCATCAAGTAATACCAGCAACAATGCGCATACTTAAAGAGATGAATTTCACAGAAGATGAACTAAAAGGTTTGGGAAAGCAAAAAAAATTATGAGTTGTTTTTATGGCAGAAGAAATAATTGATGACGAAAACAGTATAAAGAAGGAGGATACAGAAGAAGATAGTGAACATACGGAAGCGCTTTGGAAGGAAGTGGGAAAGATATCTTTCAGAGCTCTTCAGAAAGCGAAAGATATGATAAAACCAGGAGTCAGACTTTTGGATGTTGCGGATTCTATAGAATCATTCGTCATAAATGAAGGGTATAACATGTCGTTTCCCATAAATTTATCTATCAATGATCAGGCTGCGCATTACACTCCGACATTGAATGATGACAGTGTATTCGGTGACACTGATGTTGTAAAGATTGATTTCGGAGCTGGAAAAGAAGGAATCCTTGGAGATTGCGCTGTTACGGTTGATCTCTCCGGTGAATATTCAAAATTGCTGGAGTCCACAGAACTCGCATTGGCAAATGCTGTGTCAATAATAAAACCAGGAATCGAAATGAGGGAGATAGGAAAAGAGATATCAGAGTCCATAAAAGGGAAGGGATTCAAACCTATAAAGAATCTTGGTGGCCATGGAGTTGAAATTCATGATCTCCATACGGATCCGTTCGTCCCAAATTTTGATAATGGAGATTATACGGAATTGAAGGTGGGAGATGTTATAGCTATAGAACCTTTTGCTACTACCGAATCAGGAAGAGGGCAGATATCCAATAGTGATATTGTTGAGATATTCAGCTTCGTTTTTCCAACGATTGTCAGATCAACCAATTCAAGACTGCTCATTAAGAAGATTGCTGAGAGGAATAAGAAAGAGCCTTTTGCAGTAAGATGGTTTGGAGATGTTTTGAAACCTAAATTTGAGCTTTATGCTGCGATAAGCGAACTAGCAAGAAGCAATGCCATATATCCGCATCCTGTGCTTATAGAGTTGGGTAAAGGGATAGTATCGCAGCATGAATGGCAGGTAATTGTCACTAAAGAAGGATGCGATGTTATCACCAAGTGAGTTTCACAGAAATTATTTTAGTAATATGAGATAAGGAACGAAACTCCTTATTTTATGTTTACACTTTTTTGTAAAGATATATACATAGATGTAGATACTTGCTCAAAAACTAATGATATTGGTGCAACTATTTGATATTAAATTTATTACACATTAGGAAGGAGCAGTATAACCGCCGTACCAATGGGATTCGAACGTAACATTCTTGTTTACTACTCCGTCATTTCCGTTTCCGGAGTAGTCTTTTCCATTACCATTGAGCGGCCACCATCCGACAAGGTTGTTGATGTTTATGGGAGCGCCGCCTATTCCTTCCTTGTAGAGCGCTTGTACATCAGCTGCGGACAAGGAGGTATTGTACATTTGTACATTCGCCATTGATGCTTTAATCCATATTGTATTCTGTGCACTCCAACCAAACATATTAAATTTTGTAATTCCTGTGAGTGGACCAGTCCAAGTAGTTGAAATTCCAAGATTTCCATTTGAATAAGTTTTAGCAGACCCTGAACTTGATAATGTCAACGATTCGAATGACCAGACACTATCTATTGGTCGGGGAGAATAAGAAATCCAAGTGCTTGGTATCCAACATGCTTCTGTTTCACAAGCAGGTCCAGCAGGATGGTTGTTATCTAAACGCCAGAAATAACCACCGCTATGTATTTTTGCCCACCAAGTTATTGTAAGTGCAGACATAGTTGATTGTCCTATATTATTTATCTGTATGGGAATATAGGCGCTTTTAGTAGTAGATGAAGAATATGGAAAACTCGCTACACTCTCCGGTATCTGACCAGTACATGTGCCGATGAG
>CAZBLA010000074.1:0-4958 GCA_964492665.1 Microcaldota archaeon | reverse complement strand
GCAATTCATCTACGACTTGAAAGTCGTAGTATTCTTGCCCTACGAATAAAATTTATTTTTAAAGTTGATGTGATGGGCTTAAGTTGTAAGCAACATTTCACTCCTAATTTATGATTTTTTTGGGGATTTTGTACTAAAATACGAAACAAAACCTTGATTTGTATTAGTAAACCATTTGGCGAATTGGTTTTGGTGAAAGGATTAGTGAAAGATATATTTAAATGGCGAAGTTGGGTTGTAATGAAAGATGGATTGTTACGGAATTATTAGTTGTGTTGTTTTCAGGTTATGTGATGCGCAGGCAGTTTTAGGCAGGATTTTCTCTCGGTATTTTTGCTATCATATAATGTCTATAGCTGGCTTGGAGGGTAGTGCTCTCCATGCCCTATCCGAATCTGATTCAGATTCTTTTTCTATTATTGGTTCTATCCCTGTATTGTGTTTTATGAAGTCCTTTGAACTAGTGAATGCTTCAATTACGGCATCATTTCTCAGCGGTTCCATAGCAGTAAGCTGTCTGATCCGCTTCGAGAATTGAGAGAGGTATTTGGACAATTTATCTTTTTCTATTTCGACCAGTTTATTGTCTTCTATAACTTCTTTGATATTATTCTTCTCAGCCAGAAGGTTATATGCTATAACTTTCCAATCATCTGCAATTATTAGTTTCACTGACTTAGGTTTGAAATTATAATTGGATCTTACTTTTAGTTGCAATATGCCTTTTATGTCTGCTATTGTGTTGAGTATCATCCCTTCTATCAATTCACGTTGATTATTTATTAATGATGCGTTATATTGAGGCCATGACTCATTTTCTATGAAATCGGAATATCCCATTCTGCTCCACATCTCCTCCGCAAGATAGGGCATTGTAGGTGATATCATCACTGTAAATTTTTCTATGAATTCGCGTATCACTATCTGATTATTTCCACCTCTGGCAAAATAATGCCTGATTTCATTTATTGAATCATAGTATATTTTTATGTACGCCTTTCTGAATGATAAAACAACCATAAGTTCGGTAGATAATTTTATTTTAGAATTGAGAATTGAATATAACCAATAATCCATATGATTAAGTGGATGTGTGGCGAATGAATCTAATCTTCCTATAAGATTGAACAAGATATCGTTCTTGGATTTTATGCTTTCACAATCAGAAGTGTTGAATTCGGTATCTGTCTCTATATCTGCACTTACAGTTTCTAGAAATCTGAGAATGTCTGCTCCGAATTTGTCAATACCGTCGATAAGAGGTATTACCTTTCCAACACTTTTGCTCATCTTCTCTCCGCCATAATTGACAAACCCGTTCGTGACTATCTGTTTGGGCCATAATTTCTTATCAAAGAGTCCAACATGATTGAAGATATACATTGTTAGATGATTTGGTATCAAGTCAGGAGCCGAATGGCTTGATGTAAAATTATACCAGTAATAGAGATTATCTTTGCACTTCTGTATTGTGATTTTGTCTATCCCAGTAACTGCACTCACGGAATCCAGATCATCAGAGTAACCATAGATGTAATTGAAGAACTCTTTTTTGAGCTGTGGAGCAGTGACACTTTTATTTTTTAGTATGAGATTATATGTATAAAAAGTCATGTATATGGTGGAGTCGGACAATGATTCTATTATGTGGTTCGGATTGAATGGAAATTTTGTCCCCATCCCAAGAGAACGTTCTGTAGGTCTAAGATTTATCCAATCAACTGCTGCCCTGAATGCGTTCTTTGTTATTTCAGGATATATTTCCATTTTATCGAAATGGGATTTTACCTTGTCCTTCCACTCCTTGTCTCCATAGTTTATGAACCATTGATCAGTCACTAGTTTCGGAACTATTTTATAACCACATCTGCAGAAAGCGGTATTATTATTGTTTATTATGCTTATCTTGATAGCAGCTCCGTCATCAATTATCTTTTTTGCGATCAGATCCCTGGCTTCCGATATTTTCATACCCTTGTAGCTACCCACTGTGAGTCTTCCCCAGTGCAGCTCTTCCCTGTATTGGAGTCTTGTCGCTAATTCGAGCATATCTTTTGATGCATTGACATTTATATGCATTAGTTCTAGGTAAACATGAGAAGGGGTGTTGAGATTTCTTGGTTTTGTTTTGCCAGATACCACATTCGAATCAGTCCTTCCTACTCTTATGCCAGCCGTATTGGAATCAATCTCTATTATATTTTTGTAGTCTATCGCTGGTAATGGATAATTTTCGGAACGTAGTCTCTCTATTGCAGAATAGTCAACGGGTGCATGAGATGGTACTGACATCACAACTCCCGTAGCAAAGTCTCCTTTTACGAAGAATCCTGGAAGTACTGGAATAATTTCATTTGTTATAGGATTTATTGCATTTTTCTTGAGTAAATCTTTTCCCGAAAGTTTTTGTTTTACTTCTAGATTCAATTGATATTTCAATATCTCGGCAGTTTTATCAGACACATAGAATTTTCTTCCGCTGGATTCGATTACTACATAATCTATGTCTTTATCAACAAATATATTTGTAACTCCATATATTGTCTCGGGTCTGTATGTTGCGCATAGGAAGTAGACATCAGAGTCCGTATCCTTGAAGGTTATGGCTGTTAATTCTTCAATCTCAGGCTGAATATCTCCTTTTGTGTCATGCTGCCCCACCGGATTTTGTTCATTCGGACACCATCCTATTATATGTGTACCTGTAACCAAATACCCTTTTTCCTTCAGCTTTTTGAACTGCCATTCTATGAGTTTAGTAAATTCGGGATCTATGGTTGTGAAGGATCTTCTCCAATCTATACTTATGCCGCTTTTCTTGAATGCCTCTTTTGTGATTTTCTCAAAATATTCTGTTATGTATTCGGGATTTGTCATATTGGATATTTCATATTCAGGGACACCGTATAATTTAAGTGTTGCAATTACCCCTGCATCATTGTTTTTTACTCTTTTCGCTATTGCCAATGCAGGAGTACCAGTTTTATGGAATCCCATAGGATAAATCACATTGAATCCCCTAAACCTCAAAAATCTGGCATATAAATCCGCTGTTCCATATGTCCTAAGATGCCCAATATGTAATGGCATGTTTAAATAGGGAAATGCAGAAAATACGAGCACTCCCTTCTTCTCATTGACATCAAACTCGAATAGTTTTGCTTCTTCCCATTTTTTAAGCCATTTTTTTTGTATTGATATGTAATCAATCAAAGTGGACACCTCATAGTTATGGAATAAGAACTCCACACTTATAAACTTATTGAAGATGGATATTCTTACAAATATAAGTTTATTGGATTTCGGTATATAGAATACCATTAGTATAACCGAAATAGTATATTTTGATGATTTGTGGAGTTTCTTTCATTGAATTAACACTTTTTTAGTAGGATGAATAATGATTTTTGAACCAGAGTATACAGATAGAGAGAATGTGACTTTAATGTGAGTTTATTCCGTAATTTTAGTATAATGTTCTAGAATCTGTGTTATGTGATCACCGCGTAGTTCAACAGCAGGTTTTACAACTGATTCTGTGGTTGTATAATAATGCTTCCAAGCCCGTTCTACACTTTTGGTATATTGGATTCTTGCTTGTTTTATGGTTTTTTCACGTTGATCCGAAGATGATTTTTCAACAGATTTCATAGATAAATAATAATCTTTTCTTGCTTGTTTTATGGTTTTTTCACGTTGATCCGAAGATGATTTTTCAACAGATCTTGTAATTTGTAGATATTGTTTCCAGACTTGTTTTATATCCTCAGCACATTGTCTTTTGGCTATATCTTTAGCTTCTTTTATATCCTCAGCATATTGTCTTTTGGCTATATCTTTATCTTCTTTTATAGTCAAATTTATAAGAGGTTTATCTGGTTCTTTTACTGTCCGCAATAGCTCAACCAACGGTCCCGGCGGTTTCTTTGTTGTTTTCATATACATACCTTTTTTGATAGATTAAAAAGAATTTTTAAGTATTTATATATTACGTTTAGATGTTATTTTTAATATTCATATACTTTGTTTGGAATTTTAGATTAATCCATCAAAGTTAAGAGAATTAGTAGAAGAAAACTCCTACTTTTTTTAAGTAGGAAAAAGAAGTTATCTCCAAAAAAGGGTATATTGATTCTATTGCGATGAAATGGGTTCAATACGTGCTCTCGCATTCTTCGTTGTTGCAACAGTTACTTCCTCCCCTTTAGTAAGGTTAGCTGCATAACTTCGTATTTCTACTACAGTTATTGTCCCACCACTTTTCAAGTTAACAACAATTTTATATCCTGGCATGAATTTAGGTGCTTCTGTTTCTTTCCCTTTAAAGATAGTATATTCTGTCGGCCTGTGACCTTTGGATCCTAATTTAGCGTCAAGTTTAGCTTCGATACTCCTTGAAGGTGAATTTTTTAAACCACCTCCTGGTCCGCCTTCGACATATTTACCGGGATTGTTTGTATACATGAGTATTTGACCATATCCATTGCTATTTGCATTCGACATTGCCTCTGTCGGAGTAATGCTTTTTATAAAACCTGTATATACATATTTAGCAGGTATAGTTATATTATTCTCTGTAGTCGTTTGATGTCCCAATTCAGAAGGTGCGCAACCAGTTATTCCTGCTGCTCCTAAAGTTAGTATGGATGCGAACATTGCACCTCTTAAAAGTCGGCCATAATTATTGGATCTAGAGATAGGTTCTTTTCTTATTGGTATGTTAGGAATTGAAATATCAGATTTATTATTACCTTTTGTTTGACTCGTATATATCACCTATTTTTAATGATATAACAATAGGATATAACAATTTAATAATGTTGTGATTAGGATTGTGGCAATCCAACAATACTGTAGTTGGATTTTTGTTTTGATTTTGAGCATATCGTGCAGTTTGTTCAAGTAGGTGACATCCTCCTACACCTAAAGGTGTAGGCTTCCTCTGCATTTATGCAATC
>CAZBLA010000073.1:0-5031 GCA_964492665.1 Microcaldota archaeon | reverse complement strand
TTTAGGGATATTACTGAAAGGATACAGACAGTTCATGTAAAGTATGGGAGGGGTTAAGAATATATGACTTTTCCAGAGACATATAAGTCTTGGTCAATCGGAATAAGTTATCAAGATTGTGATCAAAAGTAGGTTTAGACTCTTTATATTTTTCTTTTGGTGTTATATTGGCCATAATCAAGAATCCAGTAAAGGTTTTATATATCTTACTGATTAAATTAATTAGTATATTATATTTTACTCGTTAACGTGTTTTTATGAATTCAACAAATGATAAACTTATAGCAGTAGTCAGGATAAGGGGAAGAGTTGGGATAAGGAGTACGACAGCAGAAACATTGAAGAGATTACGGCTGAAGAGGATCAATAATTGTATTATTGCAGAAGCAACAAAATCATATGAAGGTATGATAAAGAAATGCAATAACTATATTGCATATGGCGAGATAGATGAACCGACTCTTAAAAAATTGCTTAAGAAGAATAGTATTGAAATAGGATTGGATAAACTGGCAGATGAAGGTATATCAAAAAAATTAAAAGAGATTATGCCTTTTAGACTACATCCTCCACGGCATGGATACAAGAGCATAAAACGAGGGGTTAATCAAGGAGGTTCACTTGGATATATGGGAACCGGAATAAATGAACTTATAAATAGGATGGTCTGATGGTTGTTAGAGCTGACAAAAAGAATAGAAAAATGCATAGGTCAAGAGTATGGGGCTGTGGAAACAAGAAACACGCTAGAGGGAAAGGAGTAAGAGGAGGAGTAGGGAAAGGCCAATCAAGAAAGAATAAATTCACATACATGACAGCAAAGACACCAGAATTGATACACACAAAAGGATTTGTTCCATACAAAAGACAGTCTAAAAATATTATCACGTTGGAAAACATAAACAAAGTTGTGGAAACCAGAAATGAGAAGAATATAGAATTACCTGGATATAAAGTACTTAGTAATGGAAGTATCAATGAAGGTATTACAATAACGGCTAGGAAATTTTCCGCTAAAGCTTTAGAAAAAATAAATACAGCAAATGGAAAGGCAATCACCCTATAGATGGTATATTAATGAAAAAATTGCAAATCTCGTTTTATACTGATACTTACTTCCCGACAATAGATGGTGTTGCGGTTTCAATACAAGGTTTTAAGAAGGAATTAGAATCACGGGGCCATATCATCAAACTATTAACAAGTGGAAATGCGGATACAAAACGTTATCTATCAAAAAGCAAGAATACAGTAGTGACTCCTAGCATAAAATTTTCAAAATATCCTCAATATAATCTTTCTATACTCCCATTTGTGGATTTGGGTAAAAATTGGACAAGACATTCGGATATAGTGCATATACATACACCATTTGTAATGGGACTTTATGGGTTGCTGTCGGCATATGTAAATCATGTACCAATAATATGGACCTTTCATACATTATTCACAAACAAAGATACAATTGACCAGTATGGCCCTAAGAACAAGAAATTAAAGAAAATGGCTTTGAAATACTCCTGGTTATATATAGGTTTTATAGCAAAAAGATGTGACGTTGTGATAGCACCAAGCTTGACAATAAAGGATTTATTGAACCATAAAGGTATAAAAGATGTTGCTGTTGTACCTAATGGCGTGGATCTGGATAGGTTTAAAGAAGATAAAAAGAAAAGTATGCTCTTAAGAAAAAAACTTATTTGTGGTAAAAAACACATAGTATTGTATGTAGGTAGAGTTAGTAAAGAAAAGAATATTGATACTTTAATAAAAGCAGCAAAAGTTTTGAGAAATAAAAATATAAAATTCGTAGTAGTTGGAGACGGACCATATATGGACACGATAAAGAATATGGTAAAACGGATGAAATTGGAGGATATTGTTGAATTTGTAGGAATAGTTATCAAGTCGCTACCATTATATTACGGTGCTGCAGATTTATTATGCTTACCTTCCACATTTGAGACACAAGGAATGGTATCGCTTGAAGCGATGGCATGCGGCATACCGGTGGTAGGCGCGGATTATCTTGCCCTCAAAGAACTGATAAAGAATGGAAAGAACGGTGAGAAATTCAAACCGAAAGATTATAAAGCATGTGCAATAAAGATAGAAAAGGTTATAAATAATATGTACTATTATAAAGAAATGAGAAGTACTGCTCAAAAATATTCTATAAAAAGTTCAACAGACAAACTTTTGAATGTTTATACAAAAGTGATCTCAAAAAAAACTAATTTGATACAATCTAAATCTAAAAGATATTAAGGCGATAAAACTGTCAGAGGATATAAAAGAGGGAAAAATTGAGGAAAAGATTCATTCGCAACCAGAAGTAGTAAAGAAAGCTCAAACAGATAATAATGGAAATTCGACGAAATCTCTCGGAGAATTAGTAAGAGATTCGGACAATGAAGAGATTAAGAAACTAAAGATGGATATAGAAGTAATGCATAAAAAGGCGGATAAGCTGATTTCTGAGATGAAATCAAGTAGACATATGATAGATTATAAGCAGCAGGAGTATTCCGCACTTAGCAAATTTTTAGAGATAGAAGCGAATAAACCGAACCAGAGAGAGATAATGCAGCTGAAGAAGCAGAAGAATAGACTTGAGTTTAAATTATCAACAGAACCGAGAATTTCGCTTAGTATGGAGCGGGAGATGGTAAGGAAGATAAATGAGATAAGTTCTGAATTGAACACAAAATTGAGATATAGCAGTCTAGAGAAAAAATTTGATTTTCTTAAGGGGGATATAGAAAGGTATACATTGAAAATAGAAAAATTATCTAAAGAAGTGAAAGAAATCAACCAACAGACAGATGAAATGTATTCTAAATTAAAAGCTATGCTCGGTATTAAGAATATCAGCAGACCTATCATAAAAAATACTAGACCGCAAAATCCAGAGTATAAGAAGAAACATCAAATTCATGAACAGGAAATCAGTCTTGAGGATATAGCTATAATAAAAAGAAAGAATATAGGAAAAGATGATAAATAATGGAAATATCTTTTTTTGGTGCAGCAGGAGAGGTGGGAAGGAGCTGTATACTGATTGAAAGTAAAAAAACAAAAATCCTTCTTGATGCAGGAATAAAATTAGGAGAGAAAATAGAGTATCCAGAAATCAAAGACGAATTGCTTAAAGAAATAGATTCTATTGTTGTCAGTCATGCACATCTTGATCATTGCGGATATTTGCCCCATATATACAGCAAAGGTTATCAATTATCAGTATATGCCACAAAACCAACAATAGAACTTATGCAGGTTCTGCTTAGTGATTATATCCGGATATCTGAACCAGAGGGAATTCAGAAAGATATTATTACTAAAATCATAAAGAATTCAAAGATAGTTGAATACAAAAGAGAGATAAAGATTAAGGATTTGACAATATCATTCATGCCTTCCGGCCACATACTTGGTAGTGCATTGGTGTTAATCAGTGATGGGAAAGAGAGGGTTTTGTATACAGGAGATCTAAATTTATCAACAACAAAACTACTTAATCATGCGGACCTACGCAATATCAAAGCGAATGTGCTTATAATGGAAAGTACAAATGGTGGAGCATCTGATATTTTGAAGACAGAAAAAGAGAATATAAAAGAGCTTGTTAAACTGGTCAAAGATACTATACAGAGAGGGGGGAAAGTGCTTATACCGAGCTTCGCTGTTGGAAGAGCACAAGAAGTTCTGCTGATTCTTGATGATTACATAAATTCAGGGATGATACCAAAAGTTCCGTTATTTATGGATGGAATGATAAACAAAGCCATGAGAATACACAGACATAATGTTATATTCTGTAGAAAAGAATTACAGACAAGAATACTTATGAATGATTCTGATCCTTTCAAAAGCGATAATTTTGTTAGTGTAGAGAACAAGACTGCAAGAAACAGAATTGTATACTCGAATGAAAGCAGTATAATAGTTACAACAAGCGGCATGGTAACAGGAGGACCAGTTATGTTTTACCTTCCGAAAATAGCGAAGGATAAGATGAATATGCTGATTCTTGTGGGCTATCAGGCTGTCGGAACATTAGGAAGATTAATTAAAGACGGTGAAAAGGATATAGAGGTAGATGGGAAGAAGGTCCATATATCAATGGATGTCAGATATGTAAGACTTTCGGCTCATACAGATAGAAAACAGTTGGAATTAATACCAAGCAAGATATCAGGTCTGAAAAAAATATTCCTTGTCCACGGGGAGATAAGTAAATCGGAATCATTGAAAAAAGAATTTTCAAAGAAGTATGAAGTTATTGTTCCGCAGATAAGTACAAAATACCATATTTGAATTAGATTAATATGATTCACTATTCTGAATAAAGTATAATCGAGATACTCACCTTTTTAAGTATACGTATTATAAATATTGCGAAAGGGAGATTAGATGATTAAGAAAAAAGGCTCTTCTAAGAAAAAAAAGATACAAGAGGAATTAAAAGCAATAAAGCAATTTAGGAGCATAGCTGTAATTCTTAATAATGATGATATTGAGAATGCTTTTTTATCCAATGTTGCTGGTCAATCTGAAACTGTAGATGAAAGTGTAACGAGTGATAGTTTAAGCAAAGTGTCTGGGCAGGAATTCGGATTCAAAAAATTGGCGGAAGAAGAAGGCAGGATACCTAAACATAGTAAAAACCGAATGCAATCAAAAGGTAATAATCAATTAGAGAAAAGGAACAGTAAAGCAATGAAGATTACAGATAAAAGGATTAAACGACAGAAAAAAACAAAAAGATAGGATAAATGAGGGCTCATGGCTCAGGAGTAGAGCGCCCGCTTTGCAAGCGGGAGGCCGCGGGTGCGAATCCCGCTGGGTCCATTACAAATTAACTTTGCCACATAGCCTTAAAAATAGATTGTATATTATCCTTGATTTATATGAATTAGGGAGAGTCATCCCTTAATTCACAGATATTTTTTCCAATATAAAACCAATTCTCCTACTTATAGCATACCTTAAAAGTTCGACAACTACTTTTGAGCAGATAAAAATGTTTCT
>CAZBLA010000072.1:0-5035 GCA_964492665.1 Microcaldota archaeon | reverse complement strand
CCCCATTTACCAGATTCTAAAATTTCATCTGGCCCACTAGGACAATCAGTAGAAATAACAGCTGTACCTAACGCCATTGCTTGAATTAAAACATTAGGCAACCCCTCCCATCTGGAAGACAGAACAAATACCGCCGCGCTTTTCATATACGGAAATGGGTTTGTTATAAAACCTGGTAAGGATATTTCATTTTCAAGATTATTTTCCTCTATTATTTTTTTTAGTTTATTTCGATCACTTCCTTCACCCAAAATAATTAGTCGAATTGGCGTGGTTTCTCTTGCTTTTATTACGGCTTTAATTAACACATCAAAACCCTTCTGGTGGTTTAGCCTACCCACTCCAAGCACAACTGGAGGTTGATCTTTTTTGAACCAAGGGTGATCAAGCTTCTCATCAGATTTTCTAAACAGAAGGGGGGATACTACAGGTGAATAAATTACGGTTAGTTTATTTTCAGACAACCCGATTTCCTTCATTAAATCAATCGCTACACCATTGGAAACGGCTATTACCTGATCTGATAACGGATAAAATAACTGCGCCATAAATGGCATTATTTTTTCAATAATGCCTTTATGCTTCCCTACATTGAGGCTAAGTGTATTTGACTCTCTAAGTATTACCCTGGTCGATACGTTGGATATTTTTTTTGCTATTACAGCAATAACATTGGCGTTAATTACTGACGACAATAAAGCAACTGGCTTTTCCTTTCTTAAATACCGGACAAGACCAAATAGCGAAAAAAAAACTCGAGTCGCTTTCAAGTCAACGAGGTTAACTGTTTTCGGTATTTCTTCCAGATATGGCCCTTCTGCTTTCGCCAGCACTAGATCTACCAAATACCCTTTCGCAGCAAATTCACACGCCAGTGTGACGATCACCCGCTCCGCTCCGCCTCCGCGTAATGATGGCGTAAATAATGCTAAACGTTGCTTCATGTGGCTCCTGATCGAAAAATCATTGAGGCAAAAACACCAAGTCAAATTTTTGAACTGGTATAAAGATATTTACCAGTAGCAGTTTTAGGTATATCCTCTACATATTCAAATATTACTTTGCAGTTTTCACCCATCACTATTTTTATTTTTTTGTTTATTTCACGTAGACTCCAAGACGATACTTCGCTATCTTTCACAATTTTCACTGTGATATGATCGAGTTCTTCCTGTATAACCTGAAATAACTTAATACCTTCAACAAAGTAAAATAAATGAGTAAAAAACTCGCCATCTACAACCTTCCCTGTAGAAGTTTTAAATAGGTCGGTTGATCTACCGGTTATTTTTTCTAGTTTTGGATAATTACAGCCACATTCACAATTACTTTCATTGCTTAGCACCCCTACATCACCTATTTTATAACGTATTAATGGCATAGAATAATTATTAAGCGTAGTAATTATGATATCGCCTGATTCTCCTGGTTTACACGGCATTCCTCTATCATCAACTATTTCTACTAGCGTATGCTCCATCATAATATGTAAACCTCTGTGTGCTAAGCATTCAGAAGCTATTGCACCTGCTTCTCTACTACCATAGTGATTAAACACCCTACAACCAAATACCGATTCAATTTCATCACGCATAAACGGATGAACAGTTCCCGCTGCGGCATGAATCGCATTTTGTTGCTTCATTTCTAAATTATTCTGTCTGGCATATTTAGCCAGTTCATAAATAGACTGAATATAAGCAATAATTAATTTCGGTTTAACCTTATTCAACCGTTCAAGGTATCTCCTTTTATCTTCATTGGATAACACAAACGTATTTAATCTAAGCGTATTCAAAAAAAAATCTTTAATGGCCAATTTAAATGGTTTTTTACCCTCAAACGTATCTCTTTCCGCGCCCCACAGAATTATTGTATTATCATACAATCCTGCACCTCGCCATGATTTCGCCAAATAAGAATTGGCCAAATTACTCATCAAATAATTCGAATCTTGCATGAATACAACCGGTTCACCAGTAGAACCACCTGAGGTGTTTCGGGACGCATTTCTAGCATCAATATCAGTAGAATATAAATTATTTTTTTCTTTGCGGATTATATTTTTTGTTAAAATAGGTAATTCACTTAGCTGATTAATACTTTTCAATTCTATACGTTCATCTATTACCAGCCCAGAGCCTTTAATTATATTTCTGTAATGAGGAACATTATTGTATGCATGATTTAATAAATTATTTAACTGAACCAGTTGACTATTCACAACCTTTTCTTTTTTATTATACTGAGATATTTCCAGCTCATGATACCGTGATATAATTTTTCTATCTTTAACATTTAAAATTATAAATCTAAGAAATTTTTTAATCATTAGCGTTAATTTCTTTAATTGTTACCGCAGAACTTTCCATCTGCAAAAACCATAGCTGGTATCATTCACAACAACACTATTTGCTGAAATTACCGTCCCCAATCCAATCCTGACTCCAGACAACACAAATGTATTTGCGCCAATCCAGACATTATTCTCAATAATTACTTTCTTTGGCCTATTTAGTATTTTTTCTATTTTAATAACCGGCCCATCTTCATCAGTTAATATTTTAACAGATGAATGCATATAAATTCCGATGTAATATTTAAATCAACTTTAAAATTATACTAACGAACCACACTATTTTTATTGCCCTTCATACTTTAATTTTCGATATATAAAAATTAGTGAAAAAGCATTTATAAACACACTCACAATCATAAACGCAGTCATTGACACTATGTAAGAATCAAACATCTTATATCCAAGATATATAGATAAAAATCTTAAGAATAATGAAACTATTTCTAGTCTCATCTGAATTTTTTGAGCACCCAAAATACTATATGTAATCAACGACGGAGTATTCAAAAAACCAAAAGCAAACCATAATACTAAAATTTGAGAAATTACTCCTGATACTGCCCATTCTTTACCAAAAATAAACCCGAACAAAAATTCGCCAAAAAACAGAATAACTAAAAATGGCACTACAAATAGCTTAACTAAACCCATCGTTGTTTTTAAATATAAGTCTAATATGGACTTGCCTTGAGCATGCATTTTTGCTGCTGTCTGATAATATACTTCCTTCGTTGAAGCACCTATCAAGTTGATTGGAGCCTTCAATATTCTAGCAGCTAATGCATAGAAACCAGCAATTTCCGGCGAGTAATATATACCTAGTAACAAAATAGGCATGTTCTGTGAAATTGAATTGAAAAAAACGGTGAAACTCTGATACTTAGGAAATTTATCATAGCGCCTTGCATTAAGACTGATTCTTTTTTTACTAACTGAGGCCAGATTTAACGTTTTTCCAATTATATGTTTTCTTACTAATATAATCAGACTAATACAATCCGCTACTAATTTTCCAATAATCAAACCGTCGAAACTGAAAAAACTTCTGCTACCCGCTTGTACTGCAACCATTGAAATAGCATTGCTTGCGCGCGCTACAGCAATTCTTTTATAGAACAAGTAACGACTTGAATATGCAGCGAATACTTGCACAAGACCTATTAACAAAACGCCAATAGGTAATACCCAGGCTATATACAAAGCCCCACCAAAATAACTGATGATCTGTTTATTAAATAAAAACACCAACGCTATTACAAAGACGCTTACAACAAGAACAATCGATACAGCTAATACAAGAAGAGAAAGTGCATTTTTATCTGATTTCGGCAACATAATTGCTTGATCATATTTCAAACTAGAAACCAGACCTATAATGCTTATAATGGAAATAAAAAGTGAATAGAAACCAAATTCTGCTGGAGTGTATAACCGAGTTAATATGGGCATCATCGCTAATAAAATTAATTGTGCGACGAAAGCACCAGACATAAGCGTAGCTATGCGCTTTACGTATAGATTATTTTTCAATATTATAATTATTTTTCGCAACTGAAATAATCGGTATTATATAGAAAAACAGTTTGGCCCAAAATCGTAATTTATTGTAATATATAATTAGAATAGTGACTGTTCAATAGAATATTATACAATTTCAATAGTGAGCATTACTTCGGCAACAAGCAACTTATCAATAATACATCTCTTGATTTTTAATCATCGCTTTATTCACAATAACTCCCAGCATGTTAGATGACTTTAACAAGTTAGCCGCTCTATTTAATTCATTCTTTTTTGTTTTGCCATCCTCAACAACAAGCAACATTGCATCAACGTAAGGTGAAAATGCCAACGCATCGTCAGTCAACAATACAGGTGGTAAATCAAAAATAATAATCCTTCTAGAATATCGCGCTTTAATTTCTTCAATCAATTGAATCATTTTCGGCGAAGAAAGCATTTCAGAAGAATTATAGATTTGTTTACTACCAGGCAGTACGACCAATCGATCTATTCTGGGATTAAAAAGTATGTGCTGCAAGGGAATATCACGCAGTAGATAATCACTCAAACCTGCTGTTGCTTCACAATTAAAATACCGGGCAATACTAGGTTTTCTCAAATCAAGATCAACTAATAGCACGGATTGATCAATTTCCATTGCCATGCTAATGGCAAGATTAATGGCCGTGAGCGTTTTTCCTTCCCCTTGTCCAGGACTGCTAATTGCCAGAGTATTCCAGCCATTTGCTTTCATACGCCGGGAGACTTGAGTGCGGAGCATTTTATATTCCGCTGTACTCGCGTTCCTTTCCTCGCCAGTAATAATTTTGTTTTGTTTTAATTCGTCGTAGGGCACATCTAATGATGCAGTTTGAGTATATTGAATCTGCAACTCAGAAAGTGATCCCGTTACTAAACGGCTTATATTTGATGAATTATTATCTGTCATTTTTTTGGTTATTTCTATGAAAATCAAGCCCCGGTAACTACTTTAGGCACCCGAAGTTTTGAAGTACGTTTATTAACCGTACCTCCATCTATTTTAATATAGGAAATTGATGCGATTGGCTCAATGTCTGTTACCTCTAATACGCCTTTGGCACCTCTAACCGTATCATCTATGCTTTCTCTCAGCACGGCAATAGCAATACCACAGCCGATTGCGAAAACAAA
>CAZBLA010000071.1:0-5056 GCA_964492665.1 Microcaldota archaeon | reverse complement strand
AACCGAAGATTCTCAGATTTATACTGAGTCGCTGGAAATCAAAAATACAATTCAAATTAAGGCTTCGGTATATCTGAACGGAAGTAATCCGGGTGGAATTTCTGTCAAACATTTTGAAATTGATTAAAATTCTTTATTTGCGGAATTTATTTTTATTTTGTGGAGTAAGAGTTTTTTGAACGGGCAAAAATTAATTAAAGATTACTTATCGATTTCACCTTTTATTGTTGCCTATCGGGATAAAAATGAATTGATTTTGTAACCACATTGGCAGCTTGGTCGTTTAGAGATTAATGGCAGCTAATAGAGTCATCGCAATTTCAACTCGGTTATTTTATATACTATTTTAGCTAATCAACTATGAACACTGACACTGATTCATTATTATGGCCTGACAGTAACTCAATGGTTTGTTCATTAGTTTATTTGTTATGTAATTCCGACCTGATGGCAGGTCTTATTTTTTATCAAAGGATTTCAAGGTGCACAAACAACACGTCGAACTCATGGAAAGTATCTATCGCGAACACAAGGATCATATTTATAACTATATCCATCGTATGTGCAATGATCCGCAATTGTCACAGGATGTTGTGCAAACCACTTTTGTCAAATTAATGGCAAGCTCTGAAATTGCAAATGTCGAACATAAAAAGGCTTATCTGTTTACAATTGCTCGCAATACCTTGTTTGATGAAATGAAACGCAAGAAACCAGTATATTTTGATGATAGTGAGCAAATGCAGGAAGTTGCTGACATCGACGACGACGTATCACTTCAGAGCGAAGCTGAGGAGAAGGTGCTTGCTGTTGCTGTTGATAAGGCAATCATTAATATGCCTGATAAATTTAGAGAGTTAATGTTATTACGGTATACCGAAGATCTAACCATTCAGGAAATTGCGGACGTCACGGGGCGAAATTTATCAGATATTAAAGTTAATCTTCATCGTGCGCGATTATCATTTGAAAATCGATTTACAGCGACCATGTATTCCAAAGTAGCCGCAACACGTAAACGCTGTGATGTACTAGTTGGTATGATTGCACCGTTTGATAACAAAGACATTCCCATGGGTGATATTCCCCGGATTGAAATGCATATCGCGAATTGCGTCGATTGTAATGATGATGCATCGGAAATGAAGCGAAGGCGGGAACTGTTTGCTTTGTTACCAATACTGGTTGCATCCGGGTTGTGGGAAGATATCATGAAAGAAGCACAGGCTTCGACAATCACTCAATCGGCGAGGGAAAATTCAAGCCATAGCAATACAAGCCATAGCAATACAAACCATAGCAATACAAACCATAGTAATATAGGTGCACCATTACAATCTACAGCGAAGGTTACAACTACAAAATTGGTATCAATAGCCGTTGTTATGGTTGTGCTTGTGGTTGTTGGTTATATTGTATCAAAACAGTTCGATACTGAAGTTGAGCAAGCCCCTGTTGTGTCTGCGACACCGCAAACGTCATCTCAACCGACACCTCAAACACCGTCGACATCACCAGTGCAGCAACAAGCGAAACTAAAATCGATATCTGAACCGAAACAAAAGAAAAAAATAACGACACCAAAAATAACGAAACAACCTAAACCGAAGGCGGATGATCCAAACAGCAAATACTGGGTATATTCAGGCCCGCCATTTAAGGCCATCGAAGAGGAGATTTATGAAACAGATAGAACGGTATCGACAGTATATGTAAGTCAATATGGTTGGCGTGATGAATCAAACGATGGGTCAAATGGTAAAATAATATCAATCACTAATTTTGAAAAACGCAAAGGTTGGATGGTAAACCCGAGTCGAAAAATTTATGTAGATCTTCAGCTCGATGATAAAGCGAATTCAAAGCTGATACAAGCACCTGATAGAATTAATCGCATGTCAAATATCTACGATACCAAGCCATGTCGTGATTTTGATGTGTCGAAGAAGTTAGGTACGGACACTATCGCGGGTCGTTCAGTTGAGAAGTGGGGTTGCGAATACGCCAAAACAAGGCAGCGAACTATCCAGTGGTTTGATCCTGATACAAAATTAATACTTGCAGAAGAGAACGTTGATATTGGGAAAAATATTACTCAGGAGATTACCATGCAGTTAATTGACAAAACGTTGTTTGATGTACCGAAGGAATATAAGGAGGTAAATTTCACAGAGTTTGTTATGGCTTCTCAATAAATTAATTAATGAGTTAAACTTGGAGAAAATAATGACGTTAAAGAAAATGGGTTTATGGGGGATATTATCGCTCGCAAGCTGTGGGGCGTATTCTCAACAGATAGATATCACGGGATTTACTGAGTTAATGGTTTGTCAATCGGCTTGCGTTGATCAAATGGATGAGTGCTCTGTTAAATTAGAGCCGAAATGTAAAAATACTAAAGATAAAAGCGCATGTTACGAGCTATGTGATAAAACATACAGTTCGTGTTTGGGTGAATGCGCAAAAATAGCACCGGATTTTAGTTCCTTGCCAAAAGCACAGTAATTGAGTCTCCTTGGATAATGGCTACAGCCAATTTCAAGCGAGATAAAAGTCACTGTTATTCCGCTAACATTTAGCGAATAGGAACAAACTCCGTGAATTATAATGTATGCATTTTAGATATAATCTATTTTTTTACTTTATTTTTTAAATACATATAAAATTTAAGTTAAAACTAAGATATTGAAATTACTACAAATATATTTATAGTGATACCATTTTATTGTAATTTTTATTAAAATTAATGTAACATTAAGAAAAGCTTAATCTGGATGTTAGAAATTTGTGTGCAAACACCCAATCCCTCAAAGCACTGTAACAATCCTCTTAGTATATTGGTATCTCACACTTTATATGAAAAATCTGATCTCACCTATTTGAAGGAGAAAATATGCGTATACTGCTACCAACATTAACTGGACTATTGCTTTCAATCAGCTTGTCTGGTTTCGCCACAGAAGAAGAGGATCTTGCCGAAATGCAAAAACAGCTAAATGCAGAAACTCTGAACAAGCCATTTTTTGCAGAGCAACCAGAAAAAGTCGAAGCTTATATTAGAAAAGCAATGGAGAAAAATTTAAAACCACCAGAATACAAAGGAACATATTGGCGTAGGGGTTACACTTGTCGCGATTTATTACGCTATTCGTGGAATGAATATCGAAATTGCAGTTATTATTATCGTTATCATGGGCGTTACTATCCATACACATATTAAATTATATTAAAAAATTACCTGGAGGTTTATCCAAATGTTAAATTGTAAAAACACCACTCGCATGGTTGCAATAAGCGCTATTGCTATTTACTTATCAGGTTGCTCAGCCTTGCACACTTCAATCTCAAAACGAAATTTAGATGTGCAAGCAAAAACCAGTACCGCCATTTTTATAGATGCCGTTGAGCGTGAACATAGAACTGTTTATTTGTCTATTCAGAGTGGTGTAATGGAATTTGACCGACCTAGTTTCAAAAAATTTGTTAAAAGCCAATTTGCATCAAATGATCAAGGTTATAAAATTGTAGATAGTCCCAAAAAAGCACAATTTCAATTGAATATTTATGTGCTAAATCTAGAAAAAACCAGCCCATCTGCTGCTGAATTAGCCTTAAAACAAGGTTACATTGGTGGTGGCGGAACACGTGCAGGTATTGTCGGCGGAGCTGTTGTCGGTCGCGCAGCAGGTACTGGCGCAGCAGTTGGTGGCGTTGTTGGTGGAATCGGAACAACCATTGCTGATGCCTTTGTTCAAGATGTAACTTATATGTTAGTTGCTGATGTACAAATAAAAGAAAAGGCTCGCAAAGGTGTTGTTATCCGTAAAGACTCTCAAGTTAGTGCAAAAATATCGGATGCTGGCACTAGCACCCAGCGTTATTCCGAAGTGTCAACTCGTAAAGAATATCGAACTCGCATTGTAACTACTGCAAATAAAGCAAATTTAGAATTAGAAGAAGCGCAAGATCTTATGTTCAAAAAGACTGCTTATGCCATGGCAGGATTTTTCTAATATAGTTTATGTTATTTAAATAAAAATACTAATACAAGGCTCCTAGGGCGGGTATTTGATTTACTAGGTTGGTGGTGTCTACCGCGAGAGCGGTTTCGTTCAACGATGTTTTTAACAACATTGATTAAGATGACTGGGCATATTTACAGGTAGACTTTTAATCGCTGTAGAATGGCCAGGTAACGAGCAGGGTGTAGTATGGATGAGATAAAGTGAATAATAAACTATGGGGTGGGCGATTTGAACAACCGACAGACGCATTTGTCGAGATGTTTACTGCGTCGATCGGATTTGATCATCGTTTATATAGGCATGATATTGCGGGTTCAGTCGCCCATGCGCGCATGTTGCAGCATGTTGGCGTGTTGACTAATACAGAATGTGACTCGATCGTAGCGGGATTATCTGATATTCAATTTGATATTGAACGCGGTGAATTTGCTTGGTCTGTTTCATTGGAAGATGTTCATATGAACATTGAAGCGAGGCTAATTGATCGAATTGGCGATGTGGGTAAAAAACTTCATACCGGCCGCTCCAGGAACGACCAGATTGCGACTGATATTCGTTTATATTTAAGGGATGAAATTGGCGCGATTTCGCAGAAAATTTCCCGTTTACAAGGTGTTTTGCTTGATTTGGCTGAGAAAGAAGCGCAGACCATTATGCCAGGTTTTACCCATTTACAATCTGCTCAACCCGTTACGTTAGGTCATCATGTCATGGCTTGGTTTGAAATGCTTAAACGAGATACAGGGCGTCTGGGTGATTGCCTTAAGAGAGTGAATATTCTGCCACTGGGCGCTGCCGCGTTGGCAGGGACCAGTTATCTTATCGATAGAAAATTTACCGCTGATTTATTGGGCTTTGATACTGTTACAGATAACTCGCTTGATGCTGTGAGTGACCGGGATTTTGCGATAGAGTTTGTATCAGCGGCATCATTGATTATGATGCATCTTTCGCGTGTTTCCGAAGAGTTAGTTTTGTGGTCCTCTGCGCAGTTTAATTTTATTAGCCTGCCCGATCGATTCTGTACCGGC
>CAZBLA010000070.1:0-5057 GCA_964492665.1 Microcaldota archaeon | reverse complement strand
GATTGCATAAATGCAGAGGAAGCCTACACCTTTAGGTGTAGGAGGATGTCACTCTAAATCATCCAAAAAGATTAAATAGATTAAATATTTAACATAAAGTAATAAATTGGTAAATACCTACTAAAAGTGATACTTTGAAAAAGAATAATCCAAAAAATAAAATGACTTTGCTGTTGTATGTGCTTATAACTGCTATTATTATAGAATCAGTGATAGTGCTATATTCTGTAGTATACTCATCAATGCAATTCCATAACATAAACTCCAAGCTTTCAAATCTTTCTTTACAAATAAATTCAATACATTCAATAAATTCATCAACATCTTCAAACATCTCTTTCTTCTCTCAAAATGCACCATTTGGGCATAGACTTACAAACATATCAAATTCAATAAGCAGCATCCATCTATCCATAATAAATAATGCACCAAACATCTATTTTGAACGAGCAGGAGAAATGCTTCTTAATAACAAAATAAATAATCAGATCTTCATGCAGCCTCCAGCAAACAAAAGTAAATTTCCCGCGTTCTTTGCGGACGGAAAACCTACTGTTATATATATAGGGGCAATATCTTGCATATTCTGCGGGGAGGGGAGATGGTCTATGGCTCTTGCTCTGTCAAGATTTGGAAAATTTTCCAATCTGTATACCGGATACAGCAGCATCGGAGATCAAGATGTACCATCACTCTATTGGACTAATGATAATTATACCATTCGATCAGATGTAGGATACGGAAATGAATATAACAGCAAATATATAAATTTCATATCAGCAGATTACGAATCTCCAATAGTGAATGGTTTTGAGATAATGCCTCTGACTTTTTTTGTACAACATGCTCCAAATTCAACATATAAAAAAGCGATGTCTTTCATGAACAGTACAAAGCAATTTCAGGGTACCCCCTTCACCTTTTGGGGCAATACACTCATGACTGGAGTCAATGCCGTAATATTTGGCAATTCAACACCTTCAGGAACACGACTTCCATTAACATACGAAACACATGCAGAAGTATTCACTCAGATAAAAAGTTTCAGTGATCAGTTTTCATGGTCTGAATATGCCGCAGCCGATGTATACGGTGCTTATATCTGCAGTACCTTGAATCAACTAAATAAAACCATTCCTTTCTGTTCCCTTCCTGCAATAAAAAAGATCGGAGCAAAAATGGACTTGCCTTGATTGGTGTGATAATTGCTTTATAAAAAAAAGATTAAAAAAGCCCAAAGGAAGATTGAACATCTCAATAACAAAACTACCTCTAGATCAACCAAAACAAAAAAGCCTGGGTCTTCATCAAAAAACAAGTATGTTCAATCAGAGAAACAAAAAAAGGACAAGCAGAACCGAAAACATACAACAAAAAGAGAAACAAACAATGCATCAAAACATTCGATAGATATCACGAAATCTATTATCCCTCTTAATACCCCCCCTACTTCCTACAATGAACTACTCATTTCTAATATAATGTCAAAAAATGACAGATTAAAGATAAATCCATATTCGATCTTCCTGCAATCTCTAATAATGAATTTTAATGATTCTAATAAAACAGATACCTACAATTTTGGTATATCATTAGGAAAACTTCTGTATTTATCATCCAAAAGATCCGTTGATCATCTCATATCCGATTCATTACAACATATAGCAGACTTCTTTGAAAATGTAGGAAATCGATATGTAACCTATACAGTGTTACCTCACCAAATCGTCTTCCACATAAATAATGACGATAAAATACAGATAGGAATGAATACACACATTTTTGAAGCAGGCATACTATCCGGATTTATCTCATCGTTATTGCATAACTACATTAATGTTGTTGAAGAAAGATGCAGATACAATGAATCAGACAACTGTGTTTTTGTATCACATATAACTTCCAACTACCAAAACACAATCTCAGAAAATGAATTGAAGATCTTTCTAAGATCAGCAGTATCCAATTATGATATTATCAAACCAACAATGTCAAGTTCATATCTATTGCTCATGTTTTCATTACTTGAAAAAAAGGAATTCTCCTCCTATGCATATCTCTTTGCGGATATATTAGGAAGAGAAATGCGTAAAATGATCAAAACAGAAAAAGACAAAAATGACCAAACAGACTTTATACTTGATGGTATAAAATTATTTGCTGTTGGTACATCCATAATAAAAAACAATATCATATCTATCAGGATTAATAAAGAAATGTCAAAAAGAGAAGTTATACGACTCCTGTCTTCCTTTATTGGAGGATATCTGAACAGACATTTGATAGAGGTAGAGATTAGGAACAGCAATGGATCGTATATAATAAAATTAAAAAGGTAGTTTTTAGATGGCTCTGGAATTTATGGACAATATAGCGCGGTTTCTTCCGAACATAAAATCGCCCAGTAGTCCATTGTCCCTAAGAGAAAAAATGTATTGGACAGCAATCATAATAACAGTATATTTCGTGCTTTACAATACCTATGCAATAGGTGTAAATCAGCAGGCAATCTCACAACCATTGCTGCAACTCATTAGCATAATATTCGCTGCAAGGATAGGCAGCGTCATAACTGTCGGTATAGGTCCAATAGTGCTTGCTAGCATAGTCCTTCAGCTTTTGGTAGGTTCCGGGCTTTGGAACATAGATCTGAACGATACAGCTCAAAAATCAAGATTCCAAGCCCTCCAGAAATTTGCTGCCATCGTAATAGCCATGGTCGAATCAGTAGCATACGTACTAAGTGGTTTCGTCCCAGTATCGAGTCCTGGAGCTATAGGCATAGTTATTATACAGTTAGCTATAGGTGCGCTTGCGATAATACTTCTTGACGAAGCTATGGCAAAATACGGAATAACTTCCGGAATAAACATGTTCATTGCAGCAGGAGTATCATATGCAATAGTGGCTGGTACTATAAGTATTCTGATTCCTGGTGCGGTTTCGGCGATACAAGCTGGTGGTGCAGCTGCTCTATCGAATGCAGTCGCAGCATTTGGGCCGCTATTCTTTGCTATACTAATATTCTTGCTTAGCATATATGCATATGAGATGAAAGTTGAAATACCATTGAGCTTCGAGCAGCTGCGCGGCATAGGCGGCAGACTGCCCATTCCTTTCCTATATGTGAGCGTATTGCCTGTCATACTCGCTACTGCGCTGGAAGAGAGTCTTACTGTATGGTTTAGATTTATAGCTAGCTCGACAAGCAATATAGCAAGATTCTTAGCATATTATCAGCCTGTAGCAACATCAACAGGGTCAACAACACCCCAACTTGCAGGAGGTATTCTATATCTAATATCGCCTTCTTTTCCTTTGCCTTATCAAGCTCCATACGGAATAGGAGGATATGGACCTTACATTACCTACTTATCGACCCATACAAGTCAATTATTCCTTCCATTCGGGGGAATGATATTAGTACCTGAATTAGCGCATATAGTTGTGTATATACTAGTCCTAATGGGTCTATCAGTCATATTCGGAAAATTCTGGGTTGAGATGACAGGTCAGAGTCCAAAGCATCTTGCAGAACAACTCGGTTCTTCAGGTTGGCAAATACCTGGATTTAGGAGAGACCCAAGAATAGTCGAAAGCATACTCAACAAGTACATACCAACGATAACTGTACTAGGAAGTTTATTTGTAGGTTTCCTTGCAGCGATAGCTACGCTTACAGGAGCTATGGGTACCGGAATGGGTATATTACTAACTGTGGGCATAATATACATGCTTTACCAACAGCTGGAGCAGGAGAAGTTATACGAAACATATCCGATACTGGAGAAACTGACAAGGTAGTGATGCGGCATCCTCCCTGCTTAAAAGCAGAGGCTTCCTCTGCAACAGATGCGGCTTGCGATACCAGTTGTGTCTTAGGTCACTTTCTCTCGGGCGTAGCTTCCTGCATGCCCTGCAGTAAGCTCTTTTGAGCATGTTTATTGATGCGTTTATGTCTCTGTCAAATCTGTACATGATTTTTTTGTAGGTTTTGATTGCAGTTCTCAATCTGCCAGTTTTTCTGTTCTGAAAACTATGATTATCAAGTTATTGTAATATGCAATTCATCTACGACTCGGAAGTCGTAGTATTCTTGCCCCACGAATAAAAATATTTAAAACGGGTAGATTTACTTTCTGGAGAGGATAGTAGATAAAGTTTAAATAGATGTTCTGATATAATGATAACTGTTATTTTTATATTTTCTGGAATGTTGACTATGTATAAACCAAAGAATGAAAGAGTAGTAACGGCTCAATTGACTACATTTACAAGATTGGTATTATCAAGAATAAATCTGTTATCGTTAAAACCTATCATATTGTCATCTACATATATGCTTGATAGATACGATGGAACAAAGAAAACGAATAGTATAAAGCACATGCTCAAAAAGATAAAAATTATAACGGATTTAGCTTCGGGCATGCAGGAAGGTATAGATCCAAATCCCAATATTTTGCATAAACAAATAATGGAGTGTGTGATTGCGTATGTCAACATTTTTTACAATGCAAGTTCTGCAGACCGCAAAAAATATATGAGTGTATGTATAGACGATTCAATAAATAAAGATTTGGAACCTCACCATAATATGCTTATAATGCCTGCATTCATGGCTGAATTGGAAAAGCCAAAGGAGTTAGTTATAAACAGTATAGTCAGCGAATTATATAGAAAACCTATATTATTCATGTACAAAACAGGCAAACAGTCCATGTATGTAAATGGGTATATAAGATCAATGGCAATGGATAGTTCTTCTAGCATTATAACTGAAAGAATTCATAAGATTCTCAATAATATGCATGAGATGATAATGGAATTGGAGACGAATATGCCAGATCCTTCAGAACATAGTAGAAAGAAAGAAGAGTTTATGTCTGAGATATCTGCATTAAAGAAAGATCAGAATATAAATATATTTGATTCTATGGCAGGAAAGATAATGCCTTTTGAATATAAAGGAAGTAGATTTATGAGAAGATGATTGGCAGCTCCCATCGTCTAGTTCGGTCAAGGACGCGGCCCTCTCAAGGCCGAAACTCGGGTTC
>CAZBLA010000069.1:0-5059 GCA_964492665.1 Microcaldota archaeon | reverse complement strand
AAAAAAATAAAAGCGAATTAACTTTCTGGGGGACCGGAAATCCAAGACGAGAAGCCCTCTACGTTGATGATCTGGCCGAAGCAGGTATATATTTAATGAATAATTACAACGAACCAGAAATAGTTAACATCGGCACTGGTTTTGATTACTCTATTAAAGAATTCATCACAATTTTAGAAGAAGTTATTGCTTATAAAGGAAAGATTAACTGGGACCAAAGCAAACCAGATGGCACTCTAGAAAAACGAACAGATATCAGCCGCCTAAAAAAGATTATGCCTGAATTCTCCCCCCGCTCTTTCCGGGAGGGACTGAAAGAAACTTTAAAGACTGATTTTGGGTGGGGGAATTAAAAAAAAGACATTAATTATTTATTTTCTAATCTTTTAATATCTGCATCAACCATCATTTTAACTAACTCTTCAAATTCAATTTCTGGCTTCCAATTCAAAATATTTTTTGCCTTGTCAGACTTTCCCTGTAATATAAACAGTTCTGCTGGTCTTTTAAAACGCGGGTCTATAACAATATATTTTTCCCAATCTTTAATCCCCACATAATTAAAGGATATCTTACAAAAATCTCTAATTGAATTGGTCTTGCCTGTTGAAATAATATAATTGTCTGCTTTTTCTTGTTGCATCATTAAATACATTGCTTTTACATAATCACCAGCAAACCCCCAATCCCTTTTACTATCAAGATTACCCAGCCTTATTTCATCCACCAATCCTAACTTTATTTTAGCAACCCCTTCGCTAATTTTTCTAGTTACAAATTCCCTACCTCTTATTGGACTTTCATGGTTAAAAAGAATCCCATTACAACAAAACATACTATAACTTTCTTTAAAATTATTTGTTATCCAATAAGCATAAAGTTTTGATATTGCATAAGGACTTCTTGGGTGAAACGGCGTTTCTTCATTCTGTAAGCCGTTATTGCTACTATTACCAAACATCTCGGAAGTTGAAGCTTGATAGAATTTGGTTGTAGGCGAAAAAAATTTAATAGAATTTAATAAATATAATACTCCTAAGGCATTAACTTCTGTAGTTAATTTTGACTGTTCCCATGACGCAGCTACAAAAGACTGTGCTGCTAAATTATATACCTCATCTGGTCTAATAATCTTTATTATATTAATAAGTGACGATTCGTCTGTTAAGTCGCCTTGTACATAATCAATTTTATTAGTTATTCCTAAGTAATCAAGATTTGAAAAATTTTGATTTGTATGTCTTCTAACGAGCCCATACACCTTATACTCTTTTTCAAGTAAAAATTTAGCTAAATATGGCCCGTCTTGTCCTAATATCCCGGTAATTAAAGCTGTTTTCATAGATTTTTAATTTATAAATAAAAAATAATCAAAGTAAATTAGAATAAAGCTCTTTCATTCTCTCTAAAGTCTTTTCCCAAGAAAATTCTTTTAATTTTTCTCTTCCTTTTACAATCATATCCTTCCTCAAATTTTGGTCATAAACTACTCTTTTTACTGAATATATGATACTAGCACTACTAAGCGGATCAAAATACTCTACAGCGGTGCCCCCAATCTCAGGTAAAGAAGATGTGCTAGAAATAACAGCCGGACAATTACAGGCAAACGCTTCCAAAACAGGAATCCCAAATCCTTCATATAAAGTCGGAAAAACAAAACAAGTAGCATTCTGATACAAATATACCAAAATTTTATCGCTAATGGAATATTGAAGAATTTGTCTTTCTATATTCAGCTCTTTGAATAAACTCGTTTCGTCTTGAGAAAATTGATTTTTTATAGAATATCCACCAGCGACGATTATACATAAACCTCTATCATTTACCAATAGCGGAGCAATCGATTTTATAAAAAAAATAAAATTTTTATAAATATTTCTTGAACCAACATATAATATATACCTTTTTGGTAAATCTGAAAAATTAATTGGTCTATCAATTATTGGCTTTAGAGAGTTAGCTAAATAAATGACCTCAATCTTATCTTCAGAAATATTATACAGATTAATAATGTCCTGTTTGGTATTCTCAGAAATGGCAATTATCTTATCTGCCCGAAAAATTAAAGCTTTTTTCCTTCTAGCCGTTTTGTCGTTAACACTAAAATACTGTGGATAAAGCTCATGAATCATGTCATAAACCGTTAAAACAAACCTCTTATTTTTTATATATTTTAAAAAATAAGGATTATAATAAGTCGGATGAAAAATATCAAAATTCTGTTTTTTTAACATTTTTTTGCTAGAATATATATTTAAACAACGATATAAAATTTTATAAGATAACCAAATTAAATTTTTATATTTAAAATTACATCTATGCAACTTACGATTTAAGAAATCTTGCCATAAGTTATGATTTATTAAAAATTTTTCTTGTTCTAAATATTCATTATTTGACCAAGTAGTCGGAAATTGATAGCTAATCTCTCCACTATTATCGAGGGCTCTAAAAATTTCTACAAAATACCGAGAAATTCCACCATATTTTTGAGAACCGAATACTTGATTATCAAATAATATTTTCATAAAAAATAATGCATATTCCTACTTTAATTAATACTTACTTTTTGGCTATCTTCTAAAGTTTTACTCTTTAAAAATAAATGCGCTAAAATGTCCCAAGGTAAAATACCTAATTTTAAAATAAACAAAAATATATACGGATTTATTTTCTGTTCTGAAAAAAAATGAAGACTGGCTCCGTTAGAATATAAATATAAATTATTTTTAGCCGCCAAGTACTTTAGAGTTTTAAGAGAATAAAAGGCAATATGCTGACCATGGCTAAACCCATAATAAGCCCAAGAAATATCTGGTATTTTTTTGTCATTAATTAGCTCAGTAGAAAAAAGAACATTCCGTAAAATTGCTAATATTTTATCCAATTCCTCAAGTGGTTTATCTAAATGTTCAAAACATTCAAAACAAGTTATTGCCCTAATTTTTTGATGATTATGTTCAAAACCAAGAGAAAAAACATTATTAGTGTATTTATCATCCCAAAAATAATTCAGGCCCCAATCACGCATTAATCTTGTCAAAACTCCATAACCACCAGCATAATCTAAATAATTAAATTTACGACCATAAAGCCAGAGCCATAATAAGAAAGCACGACGTCCCAGGGTTATATTGCGAGATAAATACCCAGTATCAGAAAGGTTGATTGGATCTTTATAAGCTTCAGTCAGCCAAGTAACCGGTGAAATACTTAAAAATCCACAATTAAAACAATAATAATAGTCGGCAGAATATTTATCTAAAACCTTATGACTAAAAATCTTGTTAACATTACTATTACAAATTTTACATAACATATTTATAAATTTTTTTTATAAAATTAAACAACCCTAATTTTCTCAAAACTATTTTTGCCAATGAATAATTTAATTTTAAACTATTATTCTCATAATTATCTCCAACATCGTATGAAATCATTTTTGCAGGGTGCCCTAAGGGAAAATTTAATTTACCCGTTTCCAAATTAGCATATTTATCTTTTTTATTAAATGTATGAGAACCGCTTCCAAAGCCAATATTAGAGACTAAATTAATTACTGGAACAACTGACAAAAAATCATTTTTAAAAACAGTGTAAGTTAGCTGACTGTCCCAAGTATCTATTCGTTTAGCGTATGTTTCTTCAAATATATACAAGTAATAGTCTACAATTTTTTTATTATTCCAAATACTTTCTATTTTCTTTCTGTAATTTATACCACAGTTTCTGGGTACAGAGCTTTCTTTCTTTTCTCATCTCAATAATCTTCTCCTTTAGTCTAATGGAAGTCTCATTGGGTTGAGAATTAGGTCTAGTGGATCTCGGAGCTAATCCAGATTCTCTATCTTGTTTATATCTTGTCACCCACCGCTCTAGAGTCTTTTGTCCTTCGAAGAAGACTAGAGCAACATTCTTTAGTTTCACCTCCTTTCTAATAATGGGCTAGACCCATCTTGATCTCTCTTCTAGAGGATTATTTGGTAATTTAGTACACACATATCCTTTGATTTTCTCATATTCTTTCAAAAACCACCATAGGTGTTGTGCACTGCCTAACACTATTAGCACTTCGCCCCAAACATGTTGCGTTAGATCATAGGCTAGAAGTAATATTATAAGCTACAAGTATAATTTATTATATTGATTAATCATTTTGTCTAGAGAAAAATTGCTCTTAAAATTATTATAAGCGTTATCAATGATTTTTTCCTTTTCACTTTTACTTAATAAATATATTTTATTGATCATATTAGACAAATCAACTTCGTTCTTAGGATTTACCATAAACCCATTAACACCATCTTTAATGATTTCAGGTACACCGCCAGTATAACTAGCCACAGTAATAACCTTATTTTTCATTGCCTCAATAATAGTTAAACCAAAACCCTCATTAATAGACGGTGAGACAAAAACATCAGCTAACTTATAATATATATCAATATTTCTTACTTCTCCTAAAAATAATACATTATTACCTAAATTTAGATTTAAAACTTCTTTTTCTATATTAACCTTTTCAGGGCCATCACCAACCAGAATTAACTTTAAATCTGAGAATTTATCTATTAATAATTTTACAGCTTTTATCAAATAAATATGTCCCTTAATAATATTTAGACGCCCTACTGATAATATTATTGGACAAGAAGTTTCTATTTTTAAATTTTGCTTTAATTTATTTATATCATTCGTAGTTATTAAATTATTATTATCCTCTATACCATTATATATAACCTGTATTTTCTTATCTGTTGTAATATGGTTTTTTATTAAATCTCTTTTTATTTTTTCCGATACTACAATCGTCATATCATTTAAAAAATCAGTTATTTTTAACAAAAAATATCTATATCTTCTTCCAATGTTATCAGAATGAACTGTAGAAATTATAAATGGTATACCTAAGATTCCACCAATAATCCTCCCTAAAAAATTAGCATGAAAAAGATGACAATGGAGTATGTCCGGTTCCTTATTTTTAATAAAATAATAAAGTTTAAATAAAAATAATAGATTAAATTTGCTTTTAGCTTCAGCACTAAATACTTCA
>CAZBLA010000068.1:0-5113 GCA_964492665.1 Microcaldota archaeon | reverse complement strand
CCCTAGGATTAGTGGAACTATCTCATTTTACCTGAAGGATTCGGAACTACTGTTTCATCAAACCATTTTTGAAATCCATATTCATTCGTATCGAAAACAGTTCCGACAGATTCAACATTTATCTTCATATCCCACCACAACTTCCATCTTCTTTCTTAACATCCTATATAATTTTCCTACTAAATATATATGGTGATTAAATATCCAAAATTCCAGACAAACTTAAAAAGGTATTTGAAACTTCTGATGCGGATGCGATAGTTCTGATGAACACAGATATAGAAGACAGCAATTTCCTTTATATGACTGATTTTACAAGTGGCATATTTGAGCAGTCCATACTCATAATAAGGAGGAAAAAGATGAAGCTTCTCACCGGAGAACTTGAATATGAGACAGCAAAAATACAGGCTTCTTCGGAGCTCGAGGTGGATAAAATAAAATACAACAAAGATGTACTAAGCAAAGTTATGAAAGAGCTCAATGGCCAGACTGTCGGAATAAATGCATCCTTTTTACCTGTAAACTACAAACAATTTATACAGAAGTATGCAAAACCAAAAAGGATAATTGATTCGTCAAAAGATTTCGCTAGAGCACGCCGTATAAAGGATCATGATGAAATAAACAGGATAAGACATTCTGTTGCAATAACAAAAAATGCCCTTAGCACTGTAGAGGATTCTTTCGAAACAGGTATCTCAGAGATGCAGATAACAGCTAAATTTGAATATTTGCAGACAGAACTCGGAGCACATACATCCTTTTCGTCTATAGTTGCTTTTGGAAGCAATTCTGCACTTCCCCATTATACTCCAGGTAATAAAAAATTGTCTGAAAATACATTTGTGCTTTTAGATGTAGGAGCAAAATACGGCAATTACTGCTCAGACATAACAAGAACTTTCATTTACAAACCGGACAAGCATTCCGAAAAATATAAACGTATGTATAGAATGTATACGGTTGTTGAAAAAGCCCAGGAGCTTGCTTTGGCTGAGATGTATTCCGGAAATTCTGCTTCACTTCCGCATGATACAGCCATGAACTATATAAATTCGGCACATGATGGGGAGTATAAAGGAAAGTTTATACATGCACTTGGACATAGCATCGGGATAGACGTGCACGATGGGGATGTAATCCCTTCAAAAGATCTCAACCTTGAAGAAGGAATGGTATTCAGCGACGAACCAGGAATATATCTGAACAAGTTTGGTGGAGTTAGAATAGAAGATGATGTGTTAATAGCCAAAAACAAATCCGAGTTTTTATAACCTTTCAGTCGCTTGTAGCAATTATTCCGTTTATTATCCCGTTTACCCCTATACCTCCTGTAGATCTCACGACCAATCTATGACTTAAGATTGGTTTGGCAAGATATTTTATGTCATCAATCGTAACAGATGTTCTTCCTTCTATCATTGCTTTGGCTTTTCCGCAGGTCATGAATCCTATCTCAGCTCTTGGGCTGGCTCCCATAACAACATGGATATCAGTTCTTGTTGCATTCACTATTTTTGTTATGTACATCAATACGTCATCGCTTATAGAAATTGAATTGATACTGTTCTGCAGAGTTATTATGTCTTCAATACCAATAACTTTTTCTATTTTAACTCCTTCTTCGTTCTTTTCCTTTATACGCAACATTTCCATCTCTTCCTCCATTGTTGGGTATCCTACCTCAATCCTCATTATGAATCTGTCTGATAAGACTTTTGGCAAAGATTTGGTACCTTCAATATTCAGAGGATTTTGTGTAGCAAAGGCTATGAATGGTCTGTCCAACTTTATTGTTGTTTCGCCTAACGTGATTTGCCTCTCTTCAAGAGCCTCGAGAAGCGCACTTGTGGTTCTTTGTGGAGCTCTGTTGAGCTCATCTATCAAAAATATGTTTGTGAATATTGGACCCTTCTTTACCTGAATTTTATGGTTATCATCTATATAAGAATAACCGACCACATCGCTGAACTCCAAGTCAGATGTCCCTTGCACCCGTCCGAATTCGGCTTGGATCGCATCAGCAACAGCTTTGGTCATTGTTGTCTTTGCGACACCAGGTACGCCTTCAAGCATAACATGCCCATTAGCCACAATTGATATAAACATCAATTTAATCACATCCTCCTTTCCAGAAATACGTTTTCTTACTTGTTCTATAACTCCATCATATGCTTCTTTCGGATCCATACACTCATCATTTTATGATTTAAACAGAATTTCTTAATTTTTCACTAATTCTTAAATTAATGAAAGAATAGCAAGGTATTTATAGTTAGCATTAAAACTTAATACAAGAACAAACATATCAGAAGATGGACATAATGATAGGAAAGAAAGTTGTAGAGAGAGGTTATGTAAATATAGACGAAGTATACGAGATACTAAAGAAGCGGAAGCCTTCAGAGATGAAGTATGAACAGCAGATTGCTTTGGATCATGCCGAGAAATTCAAGATAACTAAAAAAAGATATACAAAGATAATGTCTGTTCTGGATGAAATACCAGAAATCAATGATTCGATAAAATCGAAAATAATGGAGATACTTCCTAAGAATGGAATGCTCCTCAAACAGATACTTGCTAGCGAGAGGGCATCAATCAGTGATGAGCATAGGGATAGATTATTAAAATTAATGAATGAAAGTGAGTAGTATATTGATGCACATAACAACTTTGATGCAAAAACTTACATGCTTTAGCTGTGGGATGAGAGCGAAAGGTTATACATAAAAAGTTATATCAATATACTCGAATAGTATTACACTAAAAAAAGCCCGCGGTGTTTACGGGTTGAAGGATGTCACAATGATGATAGGTTTTGAAGATGTATGGAGAAAGGAAAGAGGAATATGCGATTATACTAGATTTTATGCAGACTGGCAAGTCTTTCTCCATAAAAGCGGAACCTATCGCACAGATAATGGGAGAAACTTATTTTACTCTTCTTGAAGCTGTTCCAAAACAAGAAGTTTACCTATCAATGGGCGAACGCGTTTATATAGGAAAAGATGATAGAGATAAAATCTCTTTGATAAAATCTAGGATAGGATATGAAGATCTTACGGCTACTGCAAAAAGTTCCCTTCCGGATTCAATACTTAAAGCAATAAAAATCAACGAGAAACATTTTACGGACTTTTTCAATGATACAGGCCCTATCAATATACGTGAACATTCTCTAGAATTACTTCCCGGGATAGGAAAAAAGAATCTGCATTCAATACTTAATGAGAGGAAGATCAAAAGATTTGAAAATTTTACGGACATGACAGAGCGTGTATCCTTCTTACAGGATCCTGCAATGATATTAACAAAAAGAGTAATACAGGAACTTCAAGGAGAAGAACGTTTCTATTTATTTACAAAGCCTTATCAACCACGACCGCAATATCATAGATAATCAAAAGATTTTTTCTACATGTATTGAATGTACAATAATCAGTTTTTTTGATCTCATGGAATTTATTTCTACAACATATCCTCTTCCACGTTTCTCTTTTATTACTCCGACCTTGCCTTTATACCTAGGATGTGGTATATTTGCAGTATTTCCTTTCGGAACTATTGCCACCCTATCTCCTATTTTATAATCCTTTATTATGTCTCTCACTCTCAACGAAGAGGGTTTGTGGTGCCTTGCAAGATTTCTGCTTCTTCCAGAAAGTGTACCTCTCGAATTTTTTGCCATATAAATACCTTTATTAAATAATGTATAGTGTATATATACAGGAATGTATTTATAGATTAGGTTAATAAACATTCTAGGTGTTTTTACGGAAAACGTCAAAAAGAAAACAAGTATTAAGAAAAAGGTTAGAATAACACTTAAACCAACATACAAAATACAAAACATAGTTGCCAGTGCGGATCTAAAAACTGACATTGATCTTTACCTCTTAGGGAAATTGTCTTTTGATATCGATTATGAACCGGAGCAGTTTCCTGGCGCAATATTTAAAGTTCACAATCCGGAATCAGCGCTCTTACTGTTCAAGAACGGAAAGATAATTTGTACAGGGACAAAAACGAGAGAAGACGTGAGAAGAGCGATACAGCATGCAGTAGACTTAGTGAACAAGTACAAAAAACAAACAAACCAAAAAAACAAACCATCAAAAGTAAAGGCACAGAAGAAATGACTTTTATACAAATCAACATATTGCAACAGCCATATAGTGGAAAAAGTCAATTCCACTTATATACAACCGCATAGAATAAAACTTGTCTTACAATTGATGAGATAGGGGGCTTCACCACTTATAAACCCTCTGCACGATTGGTTCATTTCTAAATATGTCGAGGGTATCTAAACCACCAGATTGTTGAAAAGGATATATTGATACGACTGAAACATCCTGCCTTCGAATGTAAGTTATTATTGTTTCTTGGACTGGCACTTCCGTTGCTGTACTAACATCTAAAATGAATGTCTTGGGTATCTTAACATGGATTTTGGAATAGATTGAAACAAAACTCGCAAAGAACGATTCTTTAGCATCTGTACAACTTTTGAAACAGGAGGAGTATTCGGACTATTTATTTCCATATGGATGGTGCAAAATCTTCATCAAATGCAAATTCTTTGAATTCGATTTTGTATGCAGCTGCAATCTGATAAATTGCGGGTTTTATTATGTTTTGGTTTTTTGAAGACTTTGAATCTGCATTTTGATACAAAACAATATGTTGTAGGTTATACTTATGTCCATAAGTACTTTCATCCATGTTTTTCTTTTTATAGTTTACACTATTTATATAATCACGTAAACAGCAGAAATATCTGGACCGCAAAATTTTGCGGCAGTCGCTCTGCCGTCATAAATATACCAACAGAAAAAGATAATTATTGTGCCGATTCATCCCAACGAGATTTGGGGAATCCTTGGCTGGCATATTAAGGTTATATAGACACTTCAAAGTTTATAATGTAAAATAGAACTTTGGCGTGTTCGTCCGCATAGTTATAGGATGTTTGCATGTTCTGATTGCGGTTCTCAATCTGTCAGTTTTTCTATTCTAAAAACTATGATTATTGATTTATTGTAATATGCAACTTTGGGACAAAAGTCGTCAATTCATAGATTTTGTTTTTTTACGTGTAATTATC
>CAZBLA010000067.1:0-5136 GCA_964492665.1 Microcaldota archaeon | reverse complement strand
CGGAGGGAACCGCCCGTGCAAAGGGTTTTTAAGGGGCTTCGCCCCTTAATTCATAGAATACAACAAGGGAATGTGGCAATATGCAAAACCTACGGTTGTCATAAAAATATACATCTGCAACAGATGCGGATTCAGATGGACAGAGACATAAACGTATCAATCGACATACTCAAAAGAGATACTGCAGGGCATGCAGGAAGTTACGCTCGAGAGAAGTGACTTGACACAACAGGTATCGCAAGTCGCATCGCAGAACATACTCTGCAATCTGCGGAAGGAGCCCCTACTTTTAATAGGGAAAGATGTCACTAATAAATAAAAGCATATCTTTTGTATCTTCCTATCTCTTTTCCATGTCTACAATTAATGCATACCTCATCTTCTCTATCAAAATCTTCATTGCAGATACGTCTCCCACAAATTTTGCATATATTAGATGCGATTCTCTTATTGCATATATCACATATCACCATTTTTTCCATCATTCTCACCCTTTTTTCCGGATCTGAAATTTATCATTCCTTCCAACAGACTCTTTCCCCTTATAAATGACAATGGTCTCAATTTATGTTCTTTCGAATATTTACATTGATACATTATATAAGAATCATTTATTCTTGTGTCGGGATTGATCTTTTTGCATTTTTCTATATACTCCTTTATGATAACATAAGCCTGCTTCGGTTCAAGTCTTTTTACATTAACAAAATATGGTGCCAGTATCAAGTTTACAGTTCTATGTCTCGCATCTGCTATTGGAATATTAATCAATTTTTCTATCCATTCAGTACGTCCACTGAACACATTCCTGTTTATTTCTACATTAACACCTATTCCTAATGTTTTTGAATAATCAACAACATCTTTTGGTATACTCCTTATCGGTATTGGTAATTTCTCTCTAATGCGTCTAAATATGGCTTCCGATAAAACACTTATAATCTTAATTCTACTTAATATAACTATACCTCTATTTATCTTGTTGTTAACCAATCTGAATCCTTCTCCATCAGGAGAATTTTTAAGAAAACAATCAAAATCTATCAAAAATTCATGTTCTTTGTTCTCATTAAGTTTTATCCCAATATCTTCTGCGATTTTTATTATATTTTCATTGGAATCTTCTTTAAGTGCCTCAAACGAACGCATCTCTTCCCCTCTGCAAAATTTATCCAAAACTAAAGGATTAGCTATAACACTGACTACCATACGGGAATATACATATGCTTTTATTTCTCCTAATTTTATGCTGTCTATATCAATATTATAATATCTGCTTCCCTTCTTATCTCTACTGTCCGCCTCTTTCATATCAAATTCTATCCTTTCTTTTGCAAATTCAAGATATTTTAATTCTGTTCCTGCATCTTTCTCTGAAAATAATATCTTTTTTGCGAAACTACTGAACGGATATTTATATGCAAGGTTTAAAGTTTCATTATCCATATATATATCTTTGAATCCAAAGATTAAATTATGTTGCGAACTATCTCATTTTGAGAAGTCTCTGAGAAAGAATCGTTTAATCATAAGACGCGGGCTATCCATATCTCCATATTTACTTAAGAAACTATCAAGTCCCAGTATATTGGATATACCAATAAGTCTATCAAACGATTTATCAAAAGTTGAATAATATTTATATATTTTATCATGAAGCCATAAATCCATTCCATATCTGGACCTCCATTTCCTTTCATAAGAATTCAATCCTGATCCTTTCCTAATATTATCTATTATACTCTGTACAGCGATACTTGCACATGATAATCCAAAGACTATTCCTCCACCTGTTGTTGCTTTTGTCTGTCCTGCCGAATCCCCCACAAGCATAACATTTTTTATAACTGTCCTTCTCCTCCTTGATACGGGTATGACTCCCGCATAGTTACCAGTATTATGCGATCCATCTAAAATCTCTTTAATCCTTTCATTCTTCAAAAATCTATTGAAGGCCTTTTTGCTGCTTTCATTCGCTCTGCTGCTTGTACCTATCCCTATCTCCAACTCTAAATTTGAATAAGGAACAACCCAACCAAAAAATTTATTTGCTATCTTTTGTGAAAAGAATAATTCGACTTTCCTCCTATTTATACCATCATTCTGAAAGGTATATTCTGCTTTATATGTGAATATATACCTTTTAATGGGTTCAAAATCAAAGCTATTAGCAACCGTAGATATTGCACCATCTGCTCCAACAATTATGTTAGATGTATCTTCCTGCATTATCCTAATCTCTTTTTGATTAATCCTTTTACCTAACACAACATCAGCTCCGGCTGCAATGGCATTCTTATACATTTCTTTTACTAACAACCCCCTATCTAAAACTACAGCCTGTGCTGTTTTAGCTTTAACTTGCATGCTATTTGAATTAGAATGAATTATTGCACCATAAAGTTCATTTATTTTTGAATTAGAATAATCTACTTTCAATCTCTTTATTCCTCTGATAGAAAGAATTCCTGACGCTTTCTTGGAATCTTGGTCCACTGCCTTTTTTCCATCAAAAACCTTTACTTCTATTCCTGAATCAGCAAGCTTCTTTGATAAATAAAGACCCACTACTCCCGCGCCTACTACAATTACTCTCTTATACATTTCCATCAAGCTATTCTTTATGTATTTATATCTTTCCATACAAAAACCTTTATAAATGGTGATTCAACGGTAAAGAAAATTTTGAAAAAAGAGAAGAATGACGATGTTAAAGAAACTAATTTAGAATTTCCAAAGATAAAAATACAAAATATAGTGGTAAGCGCAGATCTACATGCAAGCATCAACCTATACGCCCTATCAAAAGAGGTAAGGTCTGTTGATTATGAACCGGAGCAGTTTCCCGGTGCAATATACAGAAATGTTGATCCAAAAGCAGTAATAATATTATTCAAGAATGGAAAGATGATATGTACTGGTGCAAATACAGAAGCAAATGTAAAAAGAGTTCTGAATCTTGTAGCCGGTGTAATGGCTAAATATGTAGTTGACACTCCACCTGTAATAAAATCAGGAAAAATAGGACCAAAGAAAAAAGTCAAGAAATCTTGACTTTATACAAATATTTATCAAACTCTTTGAAAAAGTATTTCCATGAATATCTTTCTATTACTCTCTTTCTACCTTTTTTTCCTAATATCTCTGATATAGAACTATCTAAAGCCAATTCCTCCATCTTCTGTGCCATTTCTAATTCATTCTCTATTAGATAACCTGTCTCATTATTTATTATGGTGTCTTTTGGTCCTCCTTCATTCACAGCTATTACAGGTTTATAACTTGCCATAGCCTCAAGAGGCACTAATCCATAATCCTCATTAATTGGAGGATACAACACAGCCATACAATCAGCATACATCTTCCTTAATCCTTCATTATTTAGAGTAGTGACAATCCTCACATCTCCAACTTCTTTTGCAGAAGCAACAACCTCCTTATAATAGTTATAATAAAATGGATCTTTGGAGATTTGTCCTGCTATAACTAATTTGTATCCCTTCATCTTTTTTTTAAATATCCTGAATGCATCTATAACAAATTTCTGTCTTTTATTTGGGGATATTCTTGAAGGATAAAAGAAATATTTTTTGTAATCTTCACTTCCATAATTTTCATAATCCACTCCACCATTAAGCACTACTGTATCCTTACGTCCGAAATATTTTGTGATTCTGTTTTTTGTATTGTCACTATTCGCAACAACCATCTCCAACTTATCTACAATTCTTTTATCTATATGTCTAATCGCTCTCGCCCCCACTGCATAAATTGGTTTATAATATGGTTTTCTAAGCGACATTCTAAAAGAATATAAATCATACACGTCCCTTAAAGGGGTATGACAATACCATAGTACCCTTTCATTATTGTTTCGTATCCAGTGACTTGGAGCCACATGCGCATTTATAACATCATAATTATCGGAAAGTCTCATTCTATAGAAAGCTGTTCCATATCTAAATCCTTGAATTGCTCTTCCATGTCCTCCCAATAAATTTCTTTCCTTTCCAATTACATTCACATCTACATCGCTAAATTCAGAGAATGTTTTCTCTTTGTCAAACTCTGCCGTGTATACTTTTGCATGGTAATGTTGTGCTATCTTAAGCACCACGCGCTCAGCACCCCCTTTCAAAGTAAGGTTAGCTTGTACAATTAAAATATTCATAATAACATCTTAGTCAATAATTTTTCTATATATCTCCTTCTTATCATATAACAATCCTTTTGAATATCCTTACATACATCCTGATATTATATATTCCTTTATTTTCTGTTTTCATAATTATATACATTTCGATTATGGTTCTATCTTACACATAACTTCCCGTTTCATATTCATCACTAAGTATTAAACCAAAAAAGAATTAACAACCTAAAATATTTCTCGTAAACTTCAGCGACAGGAATAGAAGCGAGGTATTATATACGTATAAGTTTATATCAACATATTACAAAAACCCATAGCAGAAATTTATATCCTTTAGATGGAAATGAAAGACTAAAAAAGAAAAAAATCATGCTTTACTAAGATTGCAAAACTCTAAAAAGGCAATTCTCAAATAACTGAAATTGATTATTACCCCCTGCAATTTGCAGTGATTACATAAATACGAAGAAAATCTACGATCAGCTTATAAAAAGATGTTATATACTATTCAAATAAAACTTTATTGATTATTATGGATTTTGGTGAAGGTTTACGGAAAGCATTGTCAAAAATATCAAGATCTACAATTATTGATGCAAAAACCATAAAAGAATTCAATAAAGATCTCCAAAAAGTCCTCCTTGCATCAGATGTTGAAGTTGATCTTGTATTCAAATTCACAAAAGAAATAGAAAAGAAAGCGCTATCAAGCAGACCACCTCCCGGTGTTCCTCCAAGAGATTACATAATTAATCTTGTTTATAGTGGTTTGGTCGAGCTGATGGGAAAACGCCATCAGCCAGAAATCAAAATTCAGAAGATACTGTTGTTAGGATTATATGGTAGTGGTAAAACTACAACAGCAGCTAAGCTTGCCAAATTCTATCAGAGTAGAGGTCTGAGTACAGGGTTGATATGTTGTGATGTTTTAAGACCAGCAGCATACGAGCAGCTGGAAACTTTGTCAACACAGGCAAACGCAT
>CAZBLA010000066.1:0-5206 GCA_964492665.1 Microcaldota archaeon | reverse complement strand
GAGTTTCCTGTACTCAACGCGTGAAGTGCGTAATATCGCACGTTATCTTCTGCATTATTACATTCTTTTGCAAGTTTGCGCAGGAAAGGTTCATCATCTTATAACCTACTGATCAAAAACAACATTGATTGGAATGTAATATCAATTTTATGGCAAAAGTTTAATAACTGAACTACATGAAGTATATTTATTATTTCAGGTTGCTATAATTTATGATCTTTTTGGTAATTTTGTACTAAAATACAGAACAAAAAACCTTGATTTGCGGTGGTAAAATCCATTAGGCAATCGAGTTGGAAGAAAAGATTAATGGAAACCCTATTTAAATGGCGAAGTTGAGTTTAAATAGGTTGATATGATATATTAGTAAGCGGGCTTGTAGCTCAGCCTGGTCAGAGCGGCGGTCTTATAAGCCGTAGGTCGAGAGTTCAAATCTCTCCAGGCCCACCTATCTATCTCATACTAAAGAGAATAAAAAAGTTTAACTCCCAAAAGCATCTATTGCTTTTTCTAATTCTGTATGGGTCTTCGAATATTCTGCAATCTCTATATCCTGTTCTATCGCCTCCCATGCTTGTCTTATGCTTCTAGCACCCGCTTCCGGTCCGTTTGGATGTCCAAATATTCCTCTTCCAGGAACCATTGAGAAATCTTTAGTTTTGAAAGTTTCGTACATTCCTTTCAGGCTTCCTGCCCAATCGCTTCCACCAGGAATGGGTAATGTTGTTTTGATATCTCCAAATTTGTTCAAACACAAATCAACATTATCCCTCACTTCATTGTTAGGGGTCTTCATTCTCCCTCCCAATCCAGGCATTACTATACCATCAAAACCACTAATCCGCTGCAATTTTGTGATCACCTGTGTTGCAACACCAAACTTTGGATGTCTACTAAACGGGGCTATAAAGTCAAAATGAGAAAACATTGGGACTTTTGTACTCTTGGCTAGCATTCTAGCTGCGGATAGCCCAACAGCCATAGAATTTAACATTACTCCGTTACCTCCAAGTTCAACTACGAGATCATGCAATTCAAGTATCTTATCCACTTCATCAGTTATATTTGCTATGAACATCTTCTTCTCTCCTGTTTTATCCTCTGCTTTATGCATTACCTCTATTACTGCTGAAACTCTTTCTTCTATCGTATTATATTGCGCATCCGCCAGCATCTCATCATCCTTTGTAGCGTCTACCCCTCCAAGATAAGCTTTATAAGCTAATTCAGCAAACTCTTTCGGCCTAAGCCCTATATTCGGTTTAACAACCCCACATATCAATGGTCTATCCTTAACTCCCAAAATCGTTCTAATTCCATCAATACCAAATCTAGGACCTCCAAATCTTTTTAGATAATTATCCGGAAACCGTATATCGAGAAGTTTTATTGAATCTATTCCAGGTGTGAAAAATGCACCTTCTCCACACGCAGCAGTTATCAAATTTGGTATTCTCGAACCAAAATTTATATGCGGGTGTGCTATCTCAACCTCAACACAAGAATACCATCCTTTATTGTCACTGTTTGGTATTGCAGGAGTATCCGTCCTTCCAACCACTTCAATACTGATAACCTTTGCCCCATGAATATCTCTGAAATCTTCATCAACATCCCCTCTTTTCCAAAGTATTGTACTTTGTTCTCTACATAAATGTGCTGCAGCCTCCTTCACATCTTCTCTGGTTTCAAAATAATACTTGAAAACACAATACTTCTCTTTGTCGAGTTCATTCCAATCAGCAAAAAATGGTTTCTCATTCTCATTCAACATCCAATCACTTCACTATTTCTATTCTATCTTACTACCTGCCCAACTATCCCGCAATATCATCCATGAACTCAAATACTCTTTCTTGTTCAAATCAAATAACCATAAAATAATATTCTGTTAAAACTGTCAATAACAAAGCAACCAACTATTCTCTCGATTATTTTATAGAAAGCATTAATGAATACGACAGAAAACGAATACTTTATAACAATATATATACTTGACCATATTCTACTTACCTGTCCAGAAAACCGTATACTCACATATTATTACACAAATCCACCTAAGGAAGCCTATGCCAATTCACCAGTAAACTAAATCCAGTCGCTATCTTTTACAACCAGATAACTACTAAAATTTGTTACAACTAAATATCGTTTGAATAGGATATGTCACTATCCATCTCACTTCTATCAACAAAACTCTGTGAAAAACTACCAAAATAATTAAATATAACTTATATATGTTCCTATTATTAATTACTCACGTGCAATTCTCTCTTAACAATGATCTTAAAAATAGTGATTAAATGGAAAAATGTATTTTTTGTATAAAAGAACCCATAACCGATGACAAACTAATATCTATAAACACGGATTATTATGTTATATTAGATAAATTCCCTATATCTCCTGGACATTTGCTAATCATATCAAAACAGCATTATGAAAATTTTCTGGAAACTCCTGACTCTACAATATCATCCATGATGAAAGCTTCAAAAAAATTTGGTATATTACTCCAATCTGTTCTTTCTGCTGATGGTATGAAAATACTTACTAACATTAACAAAGTTGGAGATCAAAGTATAATGCACACCCATATACACATAATTCCAAAATATAAAAATATTGACGCATATCCCTCTTTCAAACGTCGTTTTGAAGCTGATAATGACTACACTTTAAAAATAAAATCAAAACTGTTAGAAAGATTAACAAAAAATTAATATGGTGAATGAAAAATCCCACCCGCGTTAGCTGTAAGATGGGAACGAACTGCAGAAAGCGGTATAAGGATGAATGACACAAACGCGTCAATAAGCATACTCAAAAAACTACCTTAAATCAGAGCCAAAGTCACGCCCAGAGAGATACTGGCACTACATTTCAACAGGAAGGGAAATGTAAACCGTATCAAGGAACTGAGAACTGACAAAACACTATCCTTTGTAGCATAGCATGAATGCAGAGGAAGCCCGCACGTTTACGTGTGAAGGATGTTACTTATATATCTAATCCCAATAAAAATATCCTATCTGCAAAATTCAACAAACGCCTCTTAATCTATAGATCCATCTTATCCACTTTTTACTTATGTCTCGTTAACTTACTTTAGATATAGACATGTCTCCTCTTCCTATATTAAGAATATTTATTGAATTTGACGATTTTATACTAATCATTCCAGTAGTTTCACTTATATTTAATCTATAATTATTAAATATCGTATGGGCTGTGTTGTTAACTACTGTTGTAAAACCAACCTCAAATTCATATATCCCATTTTTCAGATGCAATACTGTATTATTTTTTGATACCACTGTCTTTTTACCAAGACCAAGAAGGTAAAGACTACTATTATGTATAAATATTGTTACCTTATTCTGTCCTCCCCCGATTATTGAGGGATTTATTCCTATTGTATGTGCTATACCACCCCACACTCCACTCAAAGCTACAAATATAACAGTAATGACTGCAAGTAAAGCTATTATAATATGACTCATTCCTATTATGCCCTTCATTTTGTACACCTATCTAACCTTCATTTTCTATCTTTAATTACTTTTTGTTTATATTTCCAACCAATCACTTCTTCTTTCTCCACTGATTCGAAAACCCTTTCTATCTATCATCCATATTTTTATATTCCAAATCAATATCTCCTATATACTGTACCACTGGACGTATAAGCCTATTATCCTTCCAATATTCCAAAACATGACTGCACCATCCTGGAGATCTGCTAAGCGCAAATATCGGAGTAAAAAGTGTTATGGGTATATCCATATACCTATATACAAGACCAGTAAAGAAATCCACATTTGGATATATCTTCCGCAAATTCATTCTTTCTAATACCTCCTTTTCTACTTCAAATGCTTTTTTCGTAAGAGACTGTATCTGATTTTCCGGGTCTTCCCGTATCATCTTTAGTTTAGAACGTATTATCCTTGCTCTTGGATCATATGTTTTGTATATTCTATGTCCAAATCCCATTATCCTCCTATTCTCTGCCAATAACTTAGCTATATAATCCGACACTTTCATCTCCCCAATGTCATATAACATTTGTAATGCCCTCTCGTCAGCCCCGCCATGCAACGGACCTTTCAAGGTATTTATCCCTGACACTATCGCAGAATACATATCTGATTGTGTAGATGCAGTAACTATGGAAGAAAAGGTTGATGCATTGGATCCGTGTTCTGCATGCAAAATAAACATAATATCCATTAGGCGCGCTGTCTTACTATCAGGTTTTAAACCTGTAAGCATATATAAAAAGTTTTCTACATGATTTAATGATTTATCTGGTTTTATATATATCCCATTTTTTGATATGCTACCTATCGCAGCAGTTATACAAGATATTTTAGATATTATATCCATTGATCTATCCATACCTCTCTCTTTTGTTGAATCATCATTGATAATAGATCCAACTAAATCCATTGCAGTAGACAATATATGCATAGGATGTGCTGTTTTAACTAACTCTTCTATAAGACTGACAACTTTATCATCTAACTCTCGCTTGTCCTTCATCTTTTTTGAAAATATAATCATCTCTTCATGATTTGGTAACTGTCCATTAAGAAGAAGATAACATACTTCTTCAAAATTAGATTTTTCTGCCAACTCTTCTATTGAATATCCAAAATAATAAAGTTTCCCTTCTATTCCATCAACTTTGCATATCCTTGATTTTGCGAAGTATACCCCTTCTAAACCTAATTTTACTTCAACCTTTTCTTCCATCTTACCATCCCACTAACTAATCTTATTGACAATATTTCTTATTATTTCCAACCAAAAATTATCCATTATTATACCTTACTATAACTGTAAATATAATTTTATTGCTTTAGGCAAAAATATAATTTTTAAACATCTTGAATTAATCCCTCCAATTGATGATGCGGGAGATGTAATGTACACTTGATCGCAAACGCAGCTAATATTGGCGCAGAACTAAATATGGCTGGTTTACCAACTTTATTTTTGTCACTTTTATTCAGTTGGTTCTAATTCAAGCATTAACGGCTCCATAACTGCTGTTATTAATTTACATCTGTTTACCAATCAATTGTTATACAAATTCCAATTATCCATATACCTATTGATTGCTAAATTAATATATAAATCAAGGTTTTTATTCGTAGGGCAAGAATACCACGACTTTCAAGTCGTGGATGAATTGCATGTC
>CAZBLA010000065.1:0-5339 GCA_964492665.1 Microcaldota archaeon | reverse complement strand
TCCATTGCTTTATAACTCATAAATGTGGCAAAGCTCTCATTAAGCCACAGGTCATCCCACCATTTCATAGTAACAAGATTACCAAACCATTGATGGGCAAGTTCGTGGGCGATAATTTCTGCAATTTCTATTTTAAGTTGATTAGAGGTATCCTTTGGATCTGTAAGTATCCTTCCTTCTCTAAAAGTTATTGCACCCCAATTTTCCATTGCCCCTATTGCAAAATCCGGCACTGCTATTATATCTAATTTTGGCAGTGGATATTTTATTCCAAAATACTCTTCAAAATATTTTATAAATTGTTTTGTGTAAGTTATTGCTGTTTTTATCAGATTAATTTTTCCAGGAACAGTTATACCTCTTATCTTAAGTTTCCCTAATCTGTCTTCCATATATTCAAATTTTCCTATTCCAAGGTATAAGAGATATGTCGACATATAAGGGGTGGTGGAAAATTTAACTGATTTTCTAAACTTATCTATGCGCGTTTCCGATTTTATCGGCATATTGGATATTGCATCCAAATTTGTATCAATTATCAAAGTTATATCAAATGTTGCTTTTAATGACGGAGAATCGAAGCATGGAAAAGCGGAAAGCGCAGAAGCAGGTTCAAATTGTGTACTTAATATATACCTCTTTTTGCCATTTAGAGTATATTCACTTCTGTAAAACCCATACATCTTGTCATTGTTCATTCCAGTAAATTCCATTTCTACTACTATATTTCCAAATAATGATCTATTTACACTCAAAAAAGTTAATTTATCTTTTGGGTTGGTTTTTATACGTGCAGTTTGTATTCCATTCTTGTCTCTTACTTTTGCTGACTTGATCTTTAAATCTTGTGTTCCAATCTTTATTATTTTTGTCTGTTTAATAACTTTTGCAGATATCTGTTCCTTTCCAAAGTATATAAAATTTTTGATGTCGGTATCGAATGTTATGTTATAATTGAATGGAATTATTTCATTTGGAAATTTATCGTCTGTAGATGGTAACATAAAATCACAGTATACAAATAACTATTATCTCTTAAATATGTTATGTTTTAACAATTCATAACTGGAAATTCCATACTCCTTAGAAGTGAGAATGAAAGCTAAATATATATGTAAACTTATACCAACATATTCACTAACTCTACCTTCAGTCGGAGTGAAAACTACTCACAGGAAAATTTTGTAAGACCTCAAACCGGGGCAGTTGTTAGAGAACTAATAAAACAGATCCTTTGCGAATGCGGTGACACATAAATACAGGAAAAATCTTACACTCTTTGTTGGTAGAAGGAAGTCACAAGATAGCAAAAGGATAGAAGATGAAAGCAATATATCCATCTTTTACAGTTGCAGATTCTCCGATGTTGGTTATTGGTTTCATCCTTTTGCTACACCCAATGGCATGAGCTTTGCTACCACATCTGAAATATTGGCTCCAGCAACGCTTGCGACGACCTCATTCACATCTTTATACGCCCATATAGCTTCCTCGCTTATCAGCTTTTTGCTTCTTACCCTAAATTCTATCTTTTTTTCATTAAGATCATTTATCGTTTTGGATGCAGGAATCTCTCTTATAGCTTGGTGTCTAGACATCAACCTTCCAGAACCATGGCATGATGAGCCAAAACTTTTCTCTGATGATTCATCTCTTCCTGCGAGCACATAGCTTACAGTACCCATACTTCCAGGTATTATCACTGGTTGCCCCACTGTTTTATATTTTTTTGGTATCTCTTTTCTTGATGGACCAAATGCACGGGTTGCGCCTTTTCTGTGTACATACAGGTCCCTTCTCTGCCCATCTACAACATGAGACTCCTTTTTTGCTATATTGTGTGCTAGGTCATAAAGTATATCCATCCCCATAGAATCATAGCTTCTATTGAATGTTTCCTCAAAACTTTTGCGTATCAAATGTGTTATCACTTGCCTGTTTGAGAAAGCAAAATTTACTGCAGCTTTCATAGATGAAAGATAACTATCTGCCTCTTTCGATTTCACATCTACATATGTAAGCTGCGGATCCACTAATGAAATTTTGTTTCTTTTCTGATAATCCAAAAGCAGTCCGAGATAATCACTGCATACCTGATGTCCATATCCTCTGGATCCTGTATGTACCATAATCACAACTTGACCTTCATACAATCCGAAATGTTTTGCTGCTTTCTCATTCATTATTGAACCAACTTTCTGAACTTCCAGGAAATGGTTTCCTGCACCTAAAGTACCTAATTGGTTCAATCCGCGTTTCTTAGCAAATTTTGATACTTTTCCAGGATCAGCACCATACATACATCCATTCTCTTCTATATTCTTTATATCATCATCAGTCCCATATCCCAGATTTACTACATAAGGACTGCCTTCCCGAGTGATACGATCAAGAGTTTTTGGATCAAATCCTAATTGGTTTTTGCTACCTACACCACTTGGTACATTTTTGAATAAATTATCCATGAGAGTCTTTATCTTTCCTGATAAATCCTTCTCATCCATATTAGTTTTTATAAGCCTGACTCCACAGTTTATATCAAAACCTATAGCTCCAGGAGATATTATTCCATCATTGGCATCAAAAGCTGCAACTCCGCCTACTGGAAATCCGTATCCCTCATGGCCATCAGGCATAACAAGCATGTTCTTTACGATTCCAGGAAGAGTTGTTGTGTTAGTTGCCTGTTGAAGTGTTCTATCATTCTTTATATGTTCTATTATCTTTTTGTTTGCATATATCACAACAGGCACATTCATATCTCTATCTGTATCCCTATCTATCCTCCATGTAAACTCATCAATACGTTTTAGCGCGTGTTCCATAAACTCACTTTTGATATATAAATCACAATAACATATGTTGGATATGTTATTACCTATATCCTATAGACGTATAACCTATTAAATAGTTATCTAACAGACGATGACTTAACGTAAAACCTTCTTAATACTAACATGTAAAAAATGTTTGCAAGAACAGAACATCCCATCATATTCCTGATCTTTTTAAACATAGAGCATTAATGTATAATTTCAAAAAAGATGGGTAATGTTAAAAGGGTTATACCCATCAAAATAGAAGATGGAGATGACATCCTCCCCTACTTTTTAAGTAAAAGAAGATGTCACTGTGCACTCATGTTCATAACAGCATAAGCTCCATTCTCTCCCGTTATCTTGATTTTGTATGTTTGGTTTGTTATCAAAGATATAAATATCTGTCCTATCCTTGCAGTAAAGTTTTCTCTCGGTATATTTGATGGAATATGCTGCTGACTTATTGATTCAGTTCTATAAGCATCCGGAAGAAGTATCTTTTTGTTGAACTTGAGTGTTATAGAATTGTCAGCACTTAAAGTATACCCTTTATACTTCACCATCTCGGATTCCATACCTACTCTGGATGTTGATCTTACATATGGAAGAGAGAGTGTCCCATTTTTCGTGATTATGAAATTGATCATATTGAAGTATCTACCTCTAAATTCCTGTGTTCTATGTATTAATTTCTTGACCTCAGGATTGGAAGAATTGAAGTTATGGATATCTTTCATAATACCTCTACTAAATTTGGTTCTAATTTCATTTTCTCTAGTCTTAATTTTTTGTAGTTCAGATTCAGTTCTGTTTAATACATCCGTTGATCGGTTTGATATAACCTGTCCAAATTTCTTTGATATATTTTTCATTGATTCGTTGCCTGTCATTTTAAGTTCTTTTTCTATAGTTCCCATGTTTGATCTGTTGATAATTATAGATTTATTTCCTATTTCTATGCTTCTGTTCATCATTCCAAGTTTCTCGGCGGCTTGTAATAAATTCATTCCTGAATTGTTGATAGTCACGTTTAATAATTCGAGTGAATTAAAAATAAAAGATACAGAATTACGATTAACTTGGTTTGATATATTTTTTATTGACTCATTTCTACTTATTCCGAGTTCTTTTTCTATAATATCTATGTTTGATCTGTTGATAATTATAGATCCGTAATTTCCTATCTTTATACTTTTATTCATTATTCCAAGTTCTTCAGCAGCTTGTATCACATTCATTCCTGCGGTGGCAGTAGATATATCTGACGAATTAATCGAATTGAATGAGGATGCTGCGGATTCTATAGTTGCAAATCCAACATGTGCAGTTGATATAGCTGCAGGTATTACCTGATTTTGAGATTTTATGAATGTTGCAGGCAGAGTTGCAGACATCGCTCCGACTATAAATAGATGATTCAAAGTTACACTGACATTTGCATTATTCTTGACTGTTACGGATAAGAAAGTGTTATTGTTTTGTGACATCAATTGTGCGGATGATATTGTTATATTTGGTGTTATATCCTCAAGCTCGCGTTTGATATGGCTTTCTAATCTTACTCTTGTACCGACACGGAACGCGGTTTTGTTTATGCTTTTATTTCCTATAATTATTGCCTTTGCAGAAGGTACAAGTATAAATATTGTTTGATTTGAAGTATATATCTGTACGACTGTTGGATTAAGTTGTATAATAACACCAGAACTACCATTTCTAGCACTCAGATTTTTCTTAAAATGGACATTTAACTCGCCATTTGGTACTGTCACATTATAAACAGTATTATTTAATGTTATTTTTGCTGATGTTATGTTAAATCGTACCATATCAAACTTTAGTTTTGTATTTGTTTTCATGACGCCTATTGTTTGTGTTGTATTTGTAATATTAAGTAAATCCACACTTCCGCTCACATTCACATTTATGAATCCCGAAGTGTTGGAACTTCCCAATACATGCAGTTTAAGACTATTGTAGGTTATAACAAGCGATTGTGTACCTGTTGGCACTTGTGGGGGATCCGTAAGCTGTATGATTATATTTCCTGAAGTCGATTGTTTTGCAGATCCATTGTTGCTATGCGAGGGGACCGCAATAAATATGATTATTCCTATTATTATTCCTATTCCTAATATATAACTAACCATTTTCGAATCAATCTTAGCCATTCGTACCAACTATATACTAATTATAAACAGAGTATTTATAAAGGATATGCAAAATCTCGTTAACAGTTTAGTGACATCTTCCCCTACTTAAAAAAGTAGGTGTTTCCTCTGCGGATTGTAAGGTAGGTTCTGCGATGCGGCTTGCGATACCTGTTGTGTCGTATATCTTCCGAGCGCAGCTTCCTGCATGCCCTGCAGTAGCTCTTTTGAGTATGTTTATTGATGCGTTTGTGTCCCTGTCCATCTGCAATCCGCATCTGTTGCAGATGTAGGTTTCTATGCCGAGAATTATTTTATTTATACCTTCTTTGATAGTTCCGCAATTGCTGCATTCTTGTGTTGTATTGTT
>CAZBLA010000064.1:0-5366 GCA_964492665.1 Microcaldota archaeon | reverse complement strand
GATTGCATAAATGCAGAGGAAGCCTACACCTTTAGGTGTAGGAGGATGTCACTGTTCTACGAATAAAATAGATTTTAATGATTACTCCTCTTTTGCAAGTCCTATAGCCCCATATTTTTCGATATTTATATCTAATATCGAAAGGTATCCTTGTTTTCTCCAAAAATTTTCAAGACTTAATTTTGATTCTTTGTTCTTACATATGGCAGTTATAGAATCTTTACCTCCTGCTCCAGGAAGCCTAGAAACAAATGCGCCATTTCTATTGCTACCCTCTATTAACTTTGTGCAATCATTGGGCTCTATTGGCGCATTGCTTATGGTACCCAACTGTTTTGTTAGAATTCTGCCTTTTTCGAATGATTCCTTGAACTTCTCACTCTGTTCAGAATCATTTTCAATTAATCCGTTTAAGGTGTTTGCAGAAATTATATTCTGTTCATCTATTTTTTTTATTAGGTTATAATATTCTTCTGGATTTGAATCTCGGAATTTGTATACTTTGTGAATTAAAGATGTGGTTATGGTTGCATGACCTTCAAAATTGGCTGCAGCCAATTCAATAATCGAATTAGAAAAATTAATTTGTTGTATATTATAATTCCATTTAGTTTTTACAATATTTTTTACTTCATCTGGAGTATTTATTTTTGTAATATTGTTAAATATATCTTTTGAATATCTTGAATATATTATTGGACCATAGGTTGCTGCTGCTATATCAAACCCGCTTCCAATTTTTCCAGTTGCCAAACTATGAGATATTTGAGATAATTTATGCAAAACATCATTACTCTCTAAATTTTCTCCAAACATGCGTAATACTGCAGCTGTTGTTGCAACAACAATAGCAGAACTACTACCCATACCGGTTTTGTTCTTTTTTGAATTGTTTAAATTATATTCCATTGCTGAATCATTTTTACTTTCTATACTAATTCCATGTAATCTTGCTCCATTTGATAAAACATACATCAAAGAGATCTCTATTGCAGTTTTGATGAGTCTTAACTCGTCTGAGACATTTATAGAAAGTTTTCCTGTTTGAAGGTTTATTGAACCTTCAATTCTAATTCCAAACTGAGGTACATTAATTGTTAATTTGTTATCTGTAGATTTATCCATTTTGATATTTACAAAAGAATTTATAGAAGTTACAAATCCAATGTTTGGTTGTTCCAATACTGAATAACCTCCGAACCATAATATTTTTCCTGGAGCTTTTTGGTATATTGTATCTTTTATTATTTAATCATCTGCGATTTTTGATTGGATATTATTTATTTGGAATAATTTTTGGACCGGATCCGATTCCACTATGTAAAGTTGTCTGTATCTCTTCTACTTCATTGAGCATATGTATAACTGTTGTTTCATGCATTCTTGTAGTTATGATATGTGCATTTGGTCCCGCATCAAAAGTATATGCACATATTTTCTCAGATGAAGAATCGTTGAGATTATTTACAGCATTTACTATCTTGTTCGATATATCATTCATATATACGATTGGTGGCCAGGTATCACGCATTGTTGCATGCATACTATTACTGTCCCGCATGATTATATCGGCTAATCTATCAAAATTCTTATCAGTTATTGCTTCTATTGCGGTTTCAAGATTAGCTTCTGCTATTTCTGGACGTAGTTTGTACAACTGACTTGTTTTTACTGTTTGCTTCATTCCCGCTCTAGAAGATATTTTCTTTTTATCAACAGAGACTATTGCTATTATGTCTATAAGATCGGACCAATAGGTATTGCCGAACAGTTGATTTGCATAAGAATCACTGCCATCTTCTAAAACACCTTTATTCCACACCACTAACCCTCCGAACATACTCCTACATGCACTGCCACTAACCTGACGAGAAATTATTGAAAGCTCTTTTTTAGGAAGATTAAGATTAAAGGCATGTGATAATGTGTATACTAAAATTGCACTTCCGGAAGCGCTAGATGCGATTCCACTGGATGTAGGAAAATTATTTTCAGACACTATGTGGATTTTTTTATCTGTTGATGATATTTTTTTCATATAGTTTATTACAGAAAAAAGTTTACATACATCTTTATTGTCTGGTTTTTGTTCTTCACCATTTATGGATATAGTATCCTCCTTGAAGTTTTTCGATAATTCAACACTTGTTTTTGTGTTGATTGATTCATCTAAAGTCATACTTAAAGAAGAATTCATGGGTAGAATAAGATCTCCATTTCTTTTCCCCCAGTATTTTATGAATGCGATATTCGGTGATCCAATACCTGTTGTTATACCATCTTTCATTTTTATCACTTAAACTTTCTATAATGATTATTACAAATATTTAAAACAACCAAATTTGGATATTGTTGTGTTTATTACATCAAATCCTTCCTTTATAAGTTCTGTTTCTAATTTCTTATTTTTCTTTGTGAGTGCAAATGCCAAACCACCACCGCCACCGCCACTGAGTTTTGCTCCATATGCACCATAGCTTTTGGATATATCAACTGCGCGATTAAGTTTATCTGTCGATACTCCTAATTGTATAAGGTATGCTTGATTTAGATACATCTGTTTTCCTAATTCATTGATATCTCCTGATTTAAGAGCTGAAAGACCATTAATTGCGCACTGATGGATATTATCTAAAATTAATTCTATTTTTTGCTTGTTGGAATTATACATATTAGCTACATACATTACCATTTCTGCAGTTGATTTTTTGGATCCCGTATTTATTAGCAGAATATTAATAGATAAAGAATAATCTTCTTTTGTATATCCTGATTCTTTGCTAAAACTTACACATTGACCATAGTAAGTGGTAGGTACATCAATTCTTCCAGCATTCTCATTTCTATGTATTATTTTATCTCCGGTCCTAACTAATTCTATAAATTCCGTATCATCCATCTTTATTTTTAGTATTTTTAGTAGAGCTCCAGTAAAAGAGGCAGATAATGAGGCACTACTTGCAAGTCCTTTTCCAATAGGTATATCTGATTTTAGAGATAGGTGTATACCAGATAAATCTGTTTTATACCTTGATTGGATTATAGCAGAGATTGTAACACACGGGAGAATCTTAAAATCTATTTTTTTATTTTTAATAATAAAATCATTTAAATTATTATTTTTATAACTTTTATATATATCATAAAGTTCATTTTTGCTGCAGTTGATATTAAGATTAAAATTTTTTAAATTTATTGATAAATTCTGACTATATGACCTTTCTGCAATTGTTGTAGAATAAATTGATATAGCAACAGCAACAGATTTCTTTCCATAAACAACAGCATGTTCTCCAAAAAATTTTATTACTGCTGGGGCTGATACTTTAATCATATAATCATTTTAAAAATTAAGCTATTTATTAATAAATTTAAATTATTAATATTTAATACTTATTATAAAGTTTGGTTATATCCACTATTATCAATTTATGGAGATATTTGATTTCCATTAGTGTGTTGTTTATTGCTTTGCTTGTTTTGCCACATTCTTTATTACTGCAAATTCAGATTTATTCATCACTCTATGTTCTACAAAATTATTTTTTTGGAAATAAAAACATATTTTTGTTAGTAGTTTATATTTTACGAACAATTCAAAAACGAATCCTTTCTGATGGTTTTATAGCTATAAAACCCCATAGATATTATGATTTTATCTGTAGTTTGCTGTTTCTTCTTATTGCTCCTTCCAATATATCAAGTCCTTTTCTAAGAGAAGATTCGCTTACAGTTAATGGAGGAATTATTCTTATGGATGATTCGCCAGCAGGAAGTAAAAGCAACCCCTCAGAGAATGAATCCATGATTATGTTTTCTCTTTTCTTTGGCGCAGGTTCCTTGCTGCCTCTGTCTTTGATTATTTCTATAGCAAGCATTAAGCCTATTCCTCTCACGTCTCCGACCATTTCATATGTATCCTGCATCTGTTCTAATCTCTTTTTTACTACCAAACCTTTCCTGACTATTGAAGATTTCATTTTTGTATGATTATGTTTGATTTGCTTAAGCTGCTCATACGCACCGGCAGCTATAGCCAAGTTACCTCCAAAGGTATTGGCATGCGAACCTTCGGGTATATTGCCTAGACTATTTTTTGTGATTGTCGCACCCATCGGAAAACCGGCACCTATAGATTTTGCCATTGTATATATATCAGCGGTCACTCCAAAATTTTCTAGGGCAAGAAATTTTCCTGTCCGCATATATCCTGCTTGCACTTCATCATCTATGAAGATGATTGAATGCTGATCCAGCAATTTGCGCAATTCCTTGAAATAATCCTTTGGAGGAACTATATATCCTCCTTCACCTTGTATGGGTTCTACTATAAATGCGGATACTTCTTTCGGATTTACTTCTTTTGATAAAGGAAATTTTTTTATGTAATCTATGCATGAAAATCCGCAATCGGGATATGTTTGTTTAAACGGACATCTGTAGCAATAGGGATATGGAACATGAATTGTATCAGGAAAAGGACCATTATATGCACGTTGCACAGAATTTGATGCTGTAAGAGCTAGCGATCCTTTAGTTCTACCATGAAATGCATTGTAGAAAGCCAGCGTGTAGATTCTTTTCGAAAATATTTTAGAAAATTTTATGGCTGCTTCGTTGGCTTCTGTTCCAGAATTTGACAGAAAGACACGTCCAAACCCAGCAGGCATAAAGCTTGTGAGCAGTTCGGCAAATTCTACAGGCTTTTCCGCATAGAAATCGGTAAATGCAGAATGTGTCAGTTTATCCATCTGGGATTTTGTGGCATTTCGTATACTCTGATTTGTATTGACTCCCATATTGTAGACTGATATGAAAGTTGTAAAATCTATAAATTCATTTCCGTCAACATCATAGACATAGTCCCCCTCTCCATGATCCGCAACAAATCCATAGGGTTCTCTAGTTGTTTTTATCATTATTCTTTTATCTCTTTTTATTACTGCTTCAGATTTACTTCTTTTTTGTTTTGCCATAATACTCGCCGTATTTATTAGTTTCCAAACAATTCAAAAACATCGGAAATCAGCATATTTTATATCCATTTAATGTAAATATAATTATAGTTGAATTTTTATCCTTTTTAGATTTGATTCTTTCGGATATTATATTATAATATTGATTATGGTCCTTTTCTATTTGTTCTTTGATATCAGAATAAATTTTGAAGTTATATGGACTTGAATTATACATAAATCTTATTCTACATTTATATTTATATATATTTGTTAGTTTCATCATGAATGAGACATAACTTATGGATATTTCGCTCTAGGAAGACTAAGATAAAGAGCGAAGCCCCTTATAAACTCCTTGCACGAGCGGTTCCCTCCCCGACTACGTCGGGGGTATCTAAACCGCTCGAT
>CAZBLA010000063.1:0-5385 GCA_964492665.1 Microcaldota archaeon | reverse complement strand
AAGGTATAAATAAAATAGTTCTCGGCATCGAAACATACATCTGCAACAGATGCGGCTTTGCAGATTGACAGGGACATAAACGCATCGATCAACATACCCAATAGAGATACTGCAGGGCATGCAGGAAGCTGCGCTCGGGGGATATGACCTCTATGATACAACTATCGCAAGCCGCACCGCAGAACCATAACACACTCCACAATCCGCAGATGACATACTTTTAAGCAGGGGAGGATGTCACATTCCACATAAGGTATATAGATACGTAAAGTATAATATACGAAAGATCTATAAATATGTATAGTATACTATACAAATATGGCTAGTATTGAAGACTTTAAATATGTGGTTTCTCTTTGGAAGGAAATGAAGATGCCGGAAATCATAAACAGGGAGATCAAGCTGGATTTAAATGCCGATAAAATAATTACTATAGCTGGTGTAAGACGATCAGGTAAAACAAGCATAATGTTTCAGTACATAAAAAATCTAATTAGATATGGAATAGACAAGGATAATATCATTTATGTGAATTTTGAGAATGAACGTTTAATAGCAACCAAAGCAACAGACTTGGATAATCTTTTTATTGCGCATTTACAGATATTTAACCCCAAAGAAGGTATAATCTACCTATTCCTAGACGAAATACAAAATGTAGAAAATTGGGATAAATGGGTAAGGAAAATATATGATATTAAGAAGTACAGAATTATACTAACTGGTTCTTCCTCAAAACTACTCGGAAGCGAAATAGCAACTGCACTTGCAGGCAGGAATCTCTCTTATATCATTTATCCATTCTCTTTTAGAGAGTTGTTAAATGCAAAGGATATAACAACAAATAAGGACAGTATCAAATATTCTACAAAAAAAGGTATTATACTAAAGGAATTTGATGAGTTCCTTGAATATGGCTCTTTTCCGGAAGTCGTGCTTACAAACGATATTATGAGAAAGCTAGAGCTTTTATCTTCATACTTTGATGCAATATTTTTTAGGGATATTATAAAGAGATACAAATTGCGAGAGATAGGTGCACTAAACATCTTCCTAAAAATATTGGCAAGCAATTATTCTTCATACTTTAGCTCAACCAAGACCAGAAATTATTTCAATAGTACAGGATTTAAGATAAGTAGAGTTACTATACTTAACTTCCTAGAATATTCTAAATCTGTATTTTTTATATATTCTCTAGAACAATACTTGAAAAGTCCTAGAAAACGTTTTGCAAGAGGGGTAAAAAGTTATATTGTTGATATAGGACTGTCAAAACTATTTACTGATATAGATAAAGGCAGAGCTCTTGAAAATGCAGTATTCATAGAGCTGCTTAGAAGGAAATCATATAATGATTTTTATTATGTAAAACTGAAATCAGGCAAAGAAGTTGATTTTTTTGTTACAGGTAAACATAAAGAGCTTATACAAGTGTGTTATGATATATCAAGAAGCGTTACAAAAGAAAGAGAGATATTAGCATTAATAGAAGCAGTCAAACAATTTAAACTTAAAGAAGGCAGTATAATTACTTATGATTACAAGAACATCGAGTATATAGATAATATAAAAATAAATTATATACCATTCTGGGAGTGGGCATTATCATAGATTAATGCAGATATATACATCTTGCACATGTGCATATGGAGGTAAGTATACTAAACACAATGTCAATTTCGTACGTAGTACAACTTTTGAAGGGATATTCTTCATATACATTATTCAAGGAAATGCCAAGACATAGATTGAGATATTTCAAAGGACATTTCTGGAGTGCTGGATACAGCAACGGAAGTGTCGGTCTAAGAAATGAAAATACACTGCAAAACTGCACCAGAAGGCAGGACATATCCAACCAGATACACTTTGTGGTATAAACCTAGGATATCACGGTCTGAAGGCAGCGGAGGATGTCATAATTCAATCCATATAATATCAATATCCGATTGTTGATGAAGCAATCATCGGTTGTCAGACCTATAAGTACCAAATATTCATGTAATGTATTACACAAAATATCAAATATTCATGTAATGTATTACACAAAAACCAGAATATTTAAATATTCTATTACATATTATCAATATGATCATATGGCAAGACTTGAAGATATAGCTAGTATGAATCCTTGGTGGACAAAGGGGATTACATTTATAGATGAAGATAAAGACATTATCCAAACACATAAAATTCCATTTTTCTTTAGAAGGAGAGTACCAGAACTCAAACCAGGGAATATATACATAATAAAAGGCCCAAGAAGAGTAGGTAAAACCATTTGGATGAAAAAATTAATAGAACGACTTATAAATGAGGGTATAAATTCATTTGATATATTTTACTACTCTCTAGACAATATCAAAAATAAAAATGAACTTTTGAATATGCTCCTTAATTTCATTTCAGGGATCCACACAAGCACAAAATACATATTATTAGATGAGATACAAAGTGTAGATGGCTGGGAGAAGGTTATCCAGGGAATAGTAAATGAGGGTTATGGTACAGATTCAGTCATAATAGTGACAGGTTCAGTTGCTCACCTATTCAAAAGTGAAATGATGCCCGGGAGAGGAACTGAAGGGAATACATACATAATGAGAAACATATCTTTCAATGAATTTTGTACAACACTCCTCCACGATATAACAACTTATAAGGGGGTTGGTAGAATAAATACTATTCTAGGATATAATTTTACTGATATTGAGATGCAATCATTGCTTAAATTATTAGAAGAAAAAACAGTGAGTCTTGAAGAACCTATAGATAAGATCTATAAGATAATGAGTGAAGTGGGGCATTATGCTGTTCCATTAAGAAAGATGTTTGAGATATATATACATACTGGTGGTTATCCAATGAGTATAAACGATTATTTATATGCAAATTCTGATAAACCACAATATAGGATAAATCAGGACATATATGAGCAGATATATCTTTATGCGAAGAATGATGCAGCTACACTCGCAGGTATGAAAACATCTGGGGATCCAGCAAAGGCTGCATCTGTAATGCATAGCATTTTGACATATGTGGGAACACGCATATCTTATTCTAAACTTGCGAGAACTGTGGATATGAATACTAAAACATTCATAGAATATTCACACAGACTTAATGAATCTTATGCATTTATAAACATAACTGCGATAAACAAAGAATTGTTAGATACAAATATACATAAAATATATTTCAGTGATATTTTAATGCACTATTCTGTCGGTGCATTTGCGAAAGGGGTAGACCCTAATTTCTATTCTGAAAAAATGTTAAATTCATCCAGTGTTGGTATAATAATTGAAGAAATTATTGCTTCACATCTTGTCAGAGTCAAAGAGCATGAACCAATGCGCAGATATTCAACTTATATCAAATTCTTTTATGGTAAAGAAAATCAAGAAATAGATTTCCTTTTCAGAAAGAATGATTTGAGTTATATTGCAATTGAGGTTAAATATAAAAATGATGTATCTACTAAAAATTCCATATACAAAGTTAAAGGTATAAATGAATACATATTACTGACAAAGGATATATTGGAAAGTGATGATGATGTAATTATGGTTCCTGCATATCTGTTTCTTGTACTACTCAAAAAGTCTGAGCATGATATATGATACAATCTAGTTTTGGATGTCGACAGAACCTAAGCTATAGGTGGTTGAAGATTACTCAAAGGATATGGATATCGGTATAATAACCGAGAACTCCTTCTTAAAATCGGAATATATAATTCCATAATCGTCACGAAGTAATAATAACTATATATCTATTGAATAAAATGACTTTTGTCCCAAAGTCATACATTCACATGGAAATAAATATTCCAAATACACTTTCTATCGCAAAAGTTGTACAGATACTAAAGAGTTATTCCTCACGTGTTTTGTTTCAATCTATGCTAAATTACAAACTAAGGTATCCAAGACATTCATTTTGGTGCGGACAGTACGGCACAACGGAAGTGTCGGTCCAAGATGAAAATACACTGCAAAACTGCACCAGAAGGCAGGACATATCCAACCAGATACACTTTGTGGTATAAACCTAGGATATCACGGTCTGAAGGCAGCGGAGGATGTTATTTTCTTTATTAGAAAGGAAATATTTATATATATTTACTTTGTTATAAATAAATGATGATATGGATAGGAATGAAATACTTGATTATTTTAATGAATATAGAAACTTTAAGCCAATAGTACTAAAAAGGGAATTGTCTGTGCCTTTAGATGGTCATTTTATAATATCTCTTATTGGACCAAGACGTGCTGGAAAGACATATTATCTTTTTCAAATATCAAAAAAACTCGGCAATAATAACATATATCTAAATTTTGAAGATTCAAGATTGAGAAATATCTCATATAAAGAGATAAGAGATATAATCCGTATTTATATTGAATTATATGGCTCCGCACCTTTAGGCATATTCTTAGATGAAGTACAGAATATAATTAATTGGGAAATTATCGTAAGAGAGTTACATGACCTTAAAAAATACAAAATATTTGTTACTGGTTCTTCCTCAAAACTACTTTCTGAAGAGATTGCAACACAGTTGAGGGGTAGAACACTCTCTTATTTATTACTGCCTTTTAGCTTTAGAGAATTTCTGAATGCCAAAAAGATTCCCATAAAGAATTCTTCAAAAGACGATGAAGCAAAGATAAAAAATATGCTTACAGAATATATTGACTATGGCGGATTCCCGGAAGTTGTTCTTAGCAATAACAAGATAAAGATATTAAAGGAGTATTCGGATCTTATACTTTTCAGAGACTTTATAGAGCGGCATAAAATAAAAAATATCTCTCTCGCAAGATATATACATGAAAGTATATTACAAAACTTCTCCAAAGAAATATCAGCAAACTCCTTATTCAAAAAAGCTAAAGGGGCCAATATAAATGTTTCAAATAATACAGTTTATGATTATCTTGAAAAACTTTATGATACAGTTATGTTTTTTTTCTTGAATAGATACTCAAATAGGGCGCATGAGCGTGCCTCGTGGCCAAAGAAAGTTTATCTTGCGGATACTGGACTCTCAAAGATTATGAGGTTTTTTGATGATAAAGGCAAACTTATGGAGAATAAAGTTTTTTTAGAAATTATGAATTTAAAAAACAAAAATCCATTAATTGAGGTTTATTACCTCCACACTTTAAAAAAAGAGGTTGATTTTATAATAAAAGAGGGAGAGAGGATAAAATCCCTTGTACAAGTAACATATGAGATAAATGAGGGCAATTATAATAGAGAAATTCTTTCTCTTGCTGAAGCCTCTGATGCACTAAAATGTGATGAACTTCTGGTTGTCACATGGGACCAAGAGGGTATAATAAAACAGAAAGAAAAGATTATTAAAAA
>CAZBLA010000062.1:0-5419 GCA_964492665.1 Microcaldota archaeon | reverse complement strand
ACCTTTAGGTGTAGGAGGATGTCACTATAAAAACCATGATTATTGATTTATTGTAATATGAAATTCTTCTACGAGTCGGAAGTCGCGGTATTCTTGCCCTACGAATAAAATTGTCTACGACATTTTAAATACATTGATTGTTTGATATATAATAATATATCTTGTGATTTTATGGTGGAAAATGTTATAATAGTAGGTTCAGGGCCTTCTGGGTTAAGTGCTGCGTTGTATACTGCTAGGGAAGGATTTAATCCTTTAGTTATTACTGGAGTGGATGAAGGAGGACAACTTGTACTTACAACCACTATTGAAAATTATCCTGCATTTCCGGAAGGTATAGAAGGTCCAGAATTGATAGACAGAATGCGAAGGCAGGCAGAGAATCATGGAGCAAGATTTGAACATGGTTATGTCAAAGGTATTAATCTTTTATCAAAACCATTTAAGGTAATAACTGATTCTGGTACATACGAAACAAAAAGTCTGATAATATGCAGTGGTGCATCTGTGAGATGGTTAGGTATTGAATCTGAAGATAAGTTTAAAGGTAGGGGAGTGAGTAGTTGTGCCACATGTGATGGTCCTTTATTTAAAAATAAGAAAGTCGTTGTTGTTGGAGGCGGGGATACAGCTATGGAAGATTCGTTATTCCTAACAAAATTTGTAACTTCGGTAACTTTAGTACATAGACGGAATGAATTTCGTTCAAGCCGGATAATGCAAGAGAGAGTAATATCAAATCCAAAAATACATATTATATGGAACAGTGTTATTGAAGAGATAAAAGGAGACGACAAAGTAAAATCAGTAATAATAAAAGATATAAATAAAAATGAAATATCAGAAATTGAGACTGATGGTGTATTTATTGCTATTGGACATAAACCAAATACTGATTTCATCAAAGAAGAATTGGATATGGACAAGAAAGGTTATCTTGTAGTAACTAATATTGTAGAAACAAAGATAAAAGGAGTATATGTAGGTGGTGATGTATCCGATCCAATATATAGACAAGCAATAACTGCGGCTGGAACAGGGACAATGTGTGCATTGAAAGTTAGAACGTTTTTACAGGATAATGGTGATTAGAAAGAAGAAAGATTGTGCTAGAAGGATGTGTTTAGTTTGATAGAATTGATAATATTTGATTTGGGGAAAGTCATAATTGATTTTTCGGAAGAGGCATATATAAAATATTTGAGCAGAAAACTTGGGGTCCAGTATAAAGTTATGTATTCTGCATTTATGGCAAATATAAATAAAATGGAAAAAGGAGAGATTACACTTGATGAGTATAAATATAGTTCATTACATGGGTTAAAAATTGATACAAAAACAAATATAGAATGGAGTGAAGCGTTTAAATTTATAGGAAAACCAAACAGAAATGTGCAGGATTTAATCAAAAAACTTCATAAGAAGTATAATACTGCCTTGTTGACTAATATAAGTGCAAGTAGATATTCGATAGCAACAAGATATATGTTTGAAAAATCCTTATTTGATAGGAGGTTTACATCTTTTAGATTAGGTATTACAAAACCGGATTTATTGATATATAGAATAGTATTAAAGCGGATGCACTGCGAACCAAATAATGCTATTTTTATAGACGACAAAATTGAAAATGTAAAGGCTGCGATGTCTATAGGTGTCAATGGGATTGTTTTTACTGGTTATACAAGAATGGTAAAGGATCTTGATAAATTAGGTGTGAGTTGATGTTTAGTGCATTCTTTGAGAAATTGTTCTCTGGGAGGTGGATAGCCGGTCCTGAGATAGAAGATGCGATACACGAATCAGTAGATATAAACAAATTAAATATAATTCCTATCTTAAATTATTTGGGAGAGGAATATAGGAATAAGGAATATGTAGAGTATACAATAGATAAATACATTAAACTAATCAGAAAAATTTCAAGATATAGTATAAATGTAAATATATCGTTAAAACCAACACAATTGGGTTTAAGGATTGATTATAAATATGTTGAATTTAACTGTATAAAAATAATAAAATATGCTGCCAAAAATAAGATATTTGTCTGGATTGATATGGAAGATGCTAGTACGGTTGGAGATACAATAAAACTTTACTTCAAACTATTAGAATATGGGAAAGTGGGTATTTGTATACAAGCATATCTGAAAAGGAGTATTGATGATGTACATATACTTAAGTCCGGTTCAAAACATTCCGTTATACGACTTGTAAAAGGAGCATACACAAGTAAAGATCAAGGTATAGTTGGAGGTAAAAAGAAGATAGATGATAATTATCATGTAATAATGGTTTATCTATTTAAAAATTTTAATAAGTTTACGATAGCAACGCATGATGATAACATGATTAAAAAAGCAATACAATTGAACAGAAGGTATAATAAAAATGTGACATTCGCAATGCTTAGGGGAATAAGGAATAATTATCTCATAAAGTTAGTAGAATCTGGATATAAAGCCTCTTTGTATGTACCTTTTGGGGAGAGATGGATATCGTATTCTTACAGGAGATTGAAAGAGACAGGCCATATACTCCTTATACTTAAATCGCTTCTCCTCCCTAATAGAGGGATATGACAAGTTCAGTATATTGATGTTATAACAGAAATTTTTGTGTAAACTTAGATTAATTCTTCAGGTAATCAGATGGTTGAACTATTTTTGACATGAGTAGCAGATACTTCATGATCAAAAAGGTGTTATGAAGGTATAGATGTTAGTTTAAACAATAGAACAGTTCATAACTTCGCCATTTGATCATAAAGTAAAAGAGAGTTGAATTATTATAGATTTTTATTTATCCACCCTTTTAAAGCTTCTTTTGATACTGCTCCTACGCTTACAGCCTTCAAGTCGCCATTTTTTATAATACCTGCTGTTGGTATACTCATTATGTTATACTTAGCGGCTAGCTGGTTGTTTTCATCTACATTAACCTTTACAAATTTTACTTTTCCTTCATATTCCTTTGCAACTTCATCTATTAATGGAGAGAACATTCTACAAGGTCCGCACCATTCTGCCCAAAAATCTACAACAACAGGAATATCAGATTTTAACACTTCCTTTTCAAATACATTTTCATTTACATTCAATACTGTCATATTTTACACCTTTATATTAAAATAGATATAATGCTAATAATTAAAAGTATTTCTAAGAATTAATTTTATCCGTTCACCAAGTTGTTTTGATTTATATAAGGTATTATTGAAAATAACAGATGTTTTTACAGGAATTTGGATTGGAGGAGATTAAAACATGTTGAATTTTTGAAACAAAATAGCGAGTCGAGTATTAATAAGTATATATGTTGGATAAATTAACATTTGTATAATCCAGTTCCTCTGTTTTTTCTATGTTTTTATATTCTTCCTTCTTTGATGATAACAATATTACCATAGATGCAAAAGACAGTATGGATATTAGGAGTATGTATATTTTTAGATATGTAAGATAGGCATATGAAAATATTATTACAGATATGGCGCTTGTAAATATACCAGTAACAAATGATCTTTTTGTGTTGAGTAGTATCGATATCCCAACAAGGAGTCCTACAAAAGTTAGAATGAATGCTAAAATGGGAAATAGATTCGCAAAATTAGCAAAAGGTGAGAAAACTATAATACCTTTGCTTAATTTTAGAATCATGTTAAAAAGGTTTTTAGACTGGTATGTTAATTGAGAATATCCAAAATATATAAATAGAATAAATCCGGACATTAAGGATATTCCTGAAAGCATACTTAAGGAACTATAATCATGTTTGATTTTATTATTGGAACTGGGGGTTTTATTGACATCTTCAAGACAGTAGAACTTTCCGTTGTTTTCTATTATGTCCTTAAAACAAAAGGGTTTATGGCAATAGTTACAGATTTCATAGGCTTGCTTCCAAGGATGCCATACACATACATATGCTTTATTTTTCTGTGGGTCTAGTTTTTTTATGTTGTTGTTTAAGTAGTTTTTAGATAATCCAGCTGCTTCTATTTGGTTTACTGTGAATTCATTCTGTTTCCTATTTATTTGAGTTGATCTTTGGAGGTTTTCTCCTGACCATGTAAGGTCAAACAAATCTTTCGTTGTTATTTTCTTTACCTTTTTTGATGGATGTACAAAATTATTTGTTATCTGAGCATTGCCTACTGGTTGTTCTAGATGTTTATTTTCTTCAGGTTTTATGTCTTCAAGTAATGAATTTTGTATATTTGTAATTGTTGATGTTAATATCTGGGTTTCGGTTATCATATCGTTTAGCTTCGATTCTTCAGATGAAGTGTCTTTCCCAGCAGTGAGCATCTCCGATATTTTATTATGTTGCATTATTACTAACTGTGCTAACTCTGTTGCTTTTGAAATCAGATTTTTTAATTTTCTGTTGTCTTCCATATCAATATCATCTGTTTTATCCTTCTGATATAATCTTCTGACGATCGTTTATTTTCTGCATGGTTTTAAGCATATTATTTACTTTTTCTTGCATGTCTTGTAGTTGTTTAGTTTTGTTTGTTGAAGTTGCTTGAACAGATTCTTCTTTGGTTTCAAAGGTTTGTGATTGTTTTTGAGGTTCGTAGTTTGTTGGGGAATAGTTGGTTTCGGATACGGGAGTTTGAGTTGAACCAGATTCTTTAGTTTTTTGGTTTGTAATCTTGTGTTTTATGATTTTATGAAAAGAATCCATAACTCCAGAAAGTAGAGAATCCTTGGTATTTCTGGAATTTTCAGTGATTGAATTAAAAGTTACATTGTGTAAAATATGTAATACTGATTTTTTTGCAATACTGTCATTTAATCTTTCCTCTCTGATTTTGAATATCAGAAGATCCCTATCTGGATTTATTTGCATTTACATTGACCTCTTTGCCTTCTCTCTTGCCTGCCTCTTTTTTATTTCAAATATTTTTTTATGTTTAGCACAACTTACGCAATAGTAGATTTTTCTCTTCTCAAAAAGACGGACATCTTTAGGGGTATTCATTCCTGTACCTATATTTATTACTTTTTCATAGTCTACTGCTTTGTTTCTTGGGATATTTCGTCCGCATGAATCACATATTACTAATGTATTTCTACCTCTCAATGGTAACACCTAATAACAATGTATACAATAAATATTAAAAACTTGGTATATATCGATTTATATGATATTGATATAATGAACCGATTTATGGTCTTCTTTTATATAGGGGCATCATTGTATTTTGTGAAGACAGCAGCTACTGATTTGAATTAGTAATTCTATTCCGACGCTTTTTAGGTTTTTATTCGTAGGGAAAGAATACTACGACTAAAATTTACATACACTCCCATTAAGTTATTTTTAGGTATTGAATGTATTTTGTGGCATGTATCAGTGACATCCTCCTACACCTAAAGGTGTAGGCTTCCTCTGCATTTATGCAATC
>CAZBLA010000061.1:1615-5534 GCA_964492665.1 Microcaldota archaeon | reverse complement strand
TAAAAAAGGAGAATTTAAAATAGTCAAAAAGTGTAAATACCTGCTTACAGCCAAAGAATGCGTGAACATAATCATAACAGATCTCGCTGTATTGGAGATCGATAAGAAAGGGATCATTCTCAAAGAACATGCACCCGGATGGTCTATTGATGAAATTCAGTTTAGAACAGAGCCGAGGCTTATTGTTTCTGATGAATTTAGAGAGATTGAGATATAGTTGTTTTGGAAATTATGGCCATATTTATGAAATGTTAATAAAAACAATGGGGGAAGAGAAAATGGCAGGCAAAACACTATTTGACCCTATAGTAATTGGTACATTGAAAATAAAAAATAGAATTGCTATGGCACCTATGGGAACCCTCATGGGGACTTACGATGGATATGTTACGGATCAGCTTTTGTTATACTATAATGCTAGGGCAAAAGGTGGTGTAGGTTTAGTTATTGTCGAACAGACACTTGCAACCAACAAATACGGCATGGGGCTTTTGGGCCTTTGGCATGATGGGCAAATTGCAGGGTTTAACGAATTTGCAGAATCTGTTCATGCATTCGGGTCCAAGATTATTATCCAACTCAGTCCGGGTTTGGGACGACAGGGAAAACACAGATGGACAGGCGTAAAACCCGTAGCACCTTCTGCAGTGCCGTATGTTGCGCAAAAAGGCTCCCTCCCCGGTGCGTTGAAGGTCAAGGGCGGAATAAGGGGCGATATACCCAGGGAATTATCAATAGAGGAGATTGTTGAACTGGAGGACCTTTTCGCAGATGCCGCTGGACGTGCGAGGCTTGCAAGATGTGATGGCATTGAGATCCACGCGGCACATGGGTATCTCATTTTTAGCTTCCTATCGCCAAGGAGTAATAGAAGAACTGATCTTTATGGCGGCACGGTCGAAAACAGACTTCGATTTCTTACAAATATTATTAATAAGGTCAGGAAAAGGGTGGGCAGTGATTTTGTGGTAGGTTGCAGGATAAGCGCGGATGAACATGTAAATGGAGGGCTCACATGTGATGAACTAATCAAGATGATTCCATTAATCGAGCAAAGGTTGGATTATATCCATGTTTCCTCTGGAACGGCGGAGTCATACAATTGGTGCATGCCGGAAGAAACAGATAAAATTCTCCCTGAAGCTATAAAGGTCAAAGAAGTGGCAAGTATCCCCGTTCTATGCCCGAATATTCATAGTCCAGAGCATGCTGAATCTGCTATCAAAAACGGGAAAATCGATATGATCGCCTTAGGCAGGCCGCTTTTAGCAGATCCCGAATGGCCAAAAAAGGTGATGAAGGGAGAAATAATTAATATACAAAAATGTTTGAGAGATAATAACTGCTTAAAGAGAATTATGAGTGGGATGAAAATCAAGTGCATAGTTAACCCTGAAGTTGGCCTTGAACGGTTTAATCCAGAGTATTATCCACCACCAAAAATTGTGAAATATTGGTGATCATTATACATTCAAATACCATATTTTCTGGTGCATTTTACGTCTTCATACTCAGATATGCATAGGGAAATTGCGTGTCCTCTGTAAGGGGAATATCTTATTCTGAGGGTATGTGATAGAAATAGGGAAAATCGTTTTCCAGGATGATGCCCTGGCTCTACTGGACAATGAGCAATTGAAACAAGCTTATCAGGGTATTTAAGTGAGAGAGAGCTTCTGATGTCTGGTAGAGAGGTCAATAATTATAAAGGTGTTATATTCAATATCCAAAGGTTTTCCATCGACGATGGACCCGGTATAAGGACTACCATCTTTATGAAGGGATGTCCTTTAGAATGTAAGTGGTGCAGCAATCCTGAATCCCAATGCCCATATCCAGAAATCATGGTTCATAATATAAGATGTACTCATTCTGGAAAGTGCGAGGAAATTTGCCTTAAAAGTGCGATTATTACCGTTGAGGGAAGTAAAAGGATAGATTTGGACAAGTGCACCCATTGCATGGAGTGTGTGAAGGTCTGTCATACAAAGGCTTTGGAGTGTACAGGCAGAAATATGAGTGTAGATGAAGTAATGGAGGAGATAGAAAAAGACTCCCTCTTCTATCGGAATTCAAAAGGAGGGGTAACCTTATCCGGGGGAGAGCCATTATTCCAATGGAGATTTGCAAGGTACCTATTGCAAAGATGTAAAGAAAGAGGGTTTCATACAACCCTAGATACTAGTGGATTTGCCTCATGGAAGGTGATGAAAGAGGTTTTGGAGTATGTGGATCTGGTCCTCTATGATATAAAACATATGGACGACCATTCTCATATAAAGGGCACAGGGGTTTCAAATACCCATATACTGGAAAATATAGAGAGGGTGGCTTCCATGGTAAGGACATGGATTCGATTCCCTGTAATACAGGGGTTTAATGATTCTCCTGAAAATATAGAAGCGGTGGCATCTTTGGCCTTGAAGCTTGGTGTAGAGAAGGTATCCCTCTTACCGTACCATGAGTGGGGAATATCTAAATACGAAAAGTTGGGGAAAGATTATTCATTTTCATTTCCCGGTAAAATAAGTGACGAAAGGATAGAAGAGATAAAGAAAGTCTTTGAAAAAAAAGGGGTTGTTACCACCTTGAAGGGATAATACACTAGATATAATTAGGAGGATACTTTATGATTGGTATTCGTTCTTATGGGGCATATATTCCTCGCTATCGGCTAAATAGAAAGAAAATATTTGAAGCCATGGGCTGGCTCAATTCGGCAACCATCGTTTTGGCTAAAGGAGAGAAGGCTGTTGCAAATTTTGATGAGGACAGCATTACTATGGCTGTTGCTGCTGCTATGAACTGTATCGGCAGAATCAACAGAAAAGATCTGGATGGTGTATATTTCGGATCTACCTCGATGCCTTTTCTGGAAAGACAGAATGCAGGGATCATAGCCGCAGCTTTGGGGATGGATGAAAGTGTGAGGTCTGCTGATTTTTCAGGGTCATTAAAATCGGGTACTGCAGCTCTTATTTCTGCTATAGAGGCCGTAGCTTCCGGCGGAACAAAAAATATGGTTGTATGTACGTCCGAATGCAGATTGGGAAAGATGGGAAGTCCTCAAGAGATGCTTTTTGGCGATGCCGCCGCGTCTTTTCTGGTAAGTGATGAGGATATTGTTGCCGAATATAAAGGATCCTTTTCTGTAACCTGTGATATCGGCGATCATGTGCGGGGAAAGAATACACAATTTGACAGACAGTGGGAGGATCGATGGATCAGAGATTTGGGATATGAGAATCTGATCCCAAAGACGGTCAATGGACTTTTGGCCAAATTTGATCTTGCGGCAGATGATTTCTCAAAAATTATCTATAGCTGCTACTATGGGGCCGAGAGGAAAAAATTAAACAAAAAACTTGGTTTTGATCCTGAAAGAGTACAGGATATTATGCTGAGCGAAATCGGAGAGATGGGATCAGCCCAGTCTCTTGTAATGTTTATCTCCGCTTTGGAGATGGCGAAACCGGGCGACAAAATTATGGTGGTAAGTTTTGGAAGCGGATGCGATGCTCTTTATTTTGAAGTTACGGATAAGATTAAAAATCTTAAGGATATTCAAGGGGTTTCCTATTATCTGGCCAATAGGACAGAGCTAGATAAGTACGAAAAATATCTGGCCTGGCGACATATTGTTCCCATAGACACCAGATTGAGGGGCGAAGAGGATTTATCGACCCGCTGGTCGTTTATGTTCAGAGCCAGGAGAGTGGTGCTCGCCTTTTGTGGGAGTAAGTGCAAGAAGTGTGGCACACCACAGTTTCCTCCTCAGAGGGTATGTGTGAATCCTTCATGCGGAGCAATCGATGAGATGGAGGATTATATTTTTTCAGACAAAACTGCAAAGGTCGGAAGTTTTACCGGAGATAATCTGGCGGCATCTATAAATCCTCCCCAGATATATGGCAATATT
>CAZBLA010000061.1:0-1605 GCA_964492665.1 Microcaldota archaeon | reverse complement strand
TTGACGGCGGTGGAAAAGTGATGATGAACTTTACCGACTGTGATCTGGATTCGCTTAAGGTAGGTATGCCTTTATATTTTAACTTTCGGATCAAATACTTTGATTCAAGAAGAGATATATACAGATATTTTTGGAAAGCTATACCCATGAAAGAGGTAGAGTGAAATGGCAACAGGGATAAGAGATAAAGTCGTTATTTTGGGTATGGGCTGCAGCAAGTTCGGCGAACTTTGGGACAAGGGTGCCGAAGATTTGATGATAGAATCGTTTCAGGAGTGTATCAAGGATGCGAGTATAGAAAAAAAGGATATCGATGCATGTTGGTATGGATTGTACTTTGATGAGCTAAGCGTAGGCAAGTCAGGAATACCTCTTTCTCAGACCTTGAAACTTCCCTTTATTCCGGTTACCCGCGTGGAGAACAAATGTGCAACAGGTACCGAGGCGTTCAGGGGGGCATGTTATGGAGTTGCATCTGGAGCCTATGATATCTGCCTTGCCATGGGTGTGGAAAAGCTGAAGGATACCGGGTTCGGAGGCCTGCCCGGAGGCGTCGCAGACGGACAGATGGAGATGCTTCTGGGAGCAGACAGAACCGCGCCGGGCGCCTTTGCGCAGCTTGCTTCTGCATATGAAGCTGCCTTCGATATCCCCATGAAAAGGATAAAAGAAGCCATGGCCCATATATCCTGGAAGAGTCATCAGAACGGTTCTAAAAACCCCAGAGCACATTTGAGAAATACACCTTCCATAGAAAAAATACTCCATGCGCCTATGATTGCTTACCCTTTGGGACTTTTTGACTGTTGCGGAGTGAGTGACGGTTCGGCTGCGGCCATTGTAACCACTCCTGAAATCGCAGAAGGCATAAAGAAAAATCAGGAACTGGTTTACGTCAAATCGATCCAGATTGCATGCAGCTCGGGTGAAGAAGGGATGTATACAGACTGGGACGGGTCTAACGTAATAGCTACGGCTAAGGCCGCGGCAAAGGCTTATGAAGAAGCGGGAATCAAGAATCCCAGGGATGAGATAAGCATGATGGAGGTTCATGACTGTTTTTCCATAACCGAGCTTGTAACCATGGAAGATCTGCAGATATCTCCCAGAGGCGGAGCTGTAGATGATGTGTTAAACGGTTTCTTCGATCTGAACAGTGCCATACCCTGTCAATCTGACGGAGGGCTGAAATGTTTCGGCCATCCTATAGGAGCATCCGGCATAAGGATGCTTTATGAGATGTATAGTCAGCTACTGGGGAGATTGCCCAAAGAGCGCAGGGTAAAAGATCCCAAATTTGGTCTTACCCACAATCTGGGGGGAATTCCAAATAGAAATGTCGTCAGTGTTTCCATAATCGGCAAAAAATAAGCCGGTTGTGCAATATGAGTCTGTGTCTTTTTTAGGTTTTTCCCTTGACTAGCCAGCGTAACAGTTCAACGGAACTTCCGCAGAGAAAGTGACAAAAAAAGCCTATATCCCCTTATGGATACAGGCTTTTTAGCTTTTTATCTATATCTTTTTCTTATCTCAGCTTCAGCTCCAATTGGTCAATCATCTGTTGTTGATGGGGCAGCAGGTTCTGAGGGACTATGGTTTTTGTTT
>CAZBLA010000060.1:0-5693 GCA_964492665.1 Microcaldota archaeon | reverse complement strand
AAAAGAGCTAAGGGAAGGTGTCAAGAGATATTTCAGCTTTTACAATACTCAAGAGGTTTCACCAATCCCTTGATTACCTTACTCCGGAAAGAATGTATGAATCATTCTCTGAAAGAGAAGATTTAGATAATGCAGCATAAAGAATACACCTTAAACTTTTTTGAAATATGTCTTGACAACAGGGCTCAGCATATTAAACAAATTGAACAATAAAAAATATAGAAGGTAAAATGGTTGAGTTTGTAGCTGAGGCATCGAGTAATCATAACTATTTTAAAGGTGTTTGATAAATAGATGAAAAATAAAATTAACGTTAAAATAATTACAGAGGCATCTCGGTCAATAGGCATTGGTCACATTAAACGATGTTCTATATTATCCAAATATCTCAAAAAAAGGGGATTAACAACAATTTTTTTAGTTAATAGCAGATACGCAAAAAGCCTATTAAATAATTTAAATGAATTTGTCATAGAAAAATACCAAGATGCCGATTCTGATTATATTATAAGGGATCTAAAAAAAGGTTCTTCAGAACATATAGTTCAAAAAGAGGTCGGTGAAGGCAAGGTAGTGTTGTTATTGGATGATAAAGGTACGGCGAGAACAAAAGCCTCGATTGTATGTGATCCATTTATGACGCCAGAGGAAAGAAGCAATCTAAGGCATGGAAATAACACCAAATACCTATATGGACTCAAATATTCTATTATAAACCCAAATCTTACCAATAATGTGACAATTAATGCATCATTAGGAAAAGAAGGACTGTTTATATGCTTAGGTGGCTCTGATCCTTTTAACATAACATACAACATAGTTAAATCTTTAAATAATGTGGGTTTTAAAAATTCTACAACAATAATCTTAGAAAAGCAAAATTGTTTATATTCTTCAGTAAACGATATAATAAAGAAATGGAAAAACTCATGCATACATGGCTATAAGAGTAATATTTATGAAGATATATTCAAATCAAAGATTGTGATAACAAAGGTTGGAATGATTCTTATGGAATCCTTTTTCCTGGGAACCCCTTGTCTTACCGTAGAGCCTACGGAAGCTCATTTTGAATTGCATAAAAGACTCATAAATTTTTATAAAACATGGCCAGCAATATTAAAAGGACTGTACAGTTCCGTTGATTATACAGATATAGCTACCACCATAAGAGATCTATTGCACGAAAATGAAAAGTTAAGTAGAATGGGTAATATAGGAAAGAAACTTGTTGATGGTCAAGGTGCCGATAGAATTATTGATGTGATGGTGAGTCTAAAATGATTATACAATGCAATAGTAAAAGCATATATGAAAATAATAGTTTTGAATATGAAAGTTGTCCTATATGTGAATGCAATAAAAAGGTTCTTGTATACAAATACAAAAAAAATGTCAAAGAATTTATGTGCAGAAGATGTGGTCATATATATTTAAATGGTGCAAACAACCATAATTTAGATATACAAGACAATTTTAGGCAAAGCTATCCTGATAATTATTTGTTAAATAAATATGGTATTATATTTGAAATTGCAAAAGAAAGAAAACTTCTTGTAGATAAAACAGTACATAGTTTGTTAAGCATAATGGAAATAGGATGCGGATGTGGACATTTTTTGAGTTTATTCGGTAAAGAGATATTCAAAGTAGGTATAGATCCCTCAAAAGATGAGTCTGAATTTGCAAATCAATGCTTCTCTATAGACGAAATATGGAATTGTAAATATGAAGATATACCAAAAAATATAGATTCTTGGCCCGATATAGGGTTTGATATAGTTTGTTCTTTCCATACAATAGAACATATAATAAATCCAATAAAGTTTATAAGATTTATAAAATCAAAGGTAAAAGAAAGTGGTTTTATTTTTATAGCAGCCCCAAATGTTTTTACTCTTACTCCAAATTTTATTGATTTTTTGTTTTTATATGCAGGAATACACAGACATATCTTCAATCCTGTAAGCCTTTCTGCCCTTTTAGAAAATAATGGTTTTAAGATATTATCCTATTATAATGAATCTAAAGCTTTATCTGACAGCAGTTTTATTATTATAGCTCAAAATACTCATGATTATGTTAAGTCAAACAATTTCTGCACTAATGAGGATTATATTGATAAAATATATAAAGCAATAAAAAAATTTCATTTTCAAATGGATGGTATTATAGACAACATAACCTGTTTTCTAAAAACAACTATTATGCAAAATAAAAAGATAGCAATATATGGTGGAGGTATACATACTGTAGCGTTAATTTCTAATTTATCAGATGAAATAATAAGAAAAGTAATCTGCATAATTGATGATGACCCAGAAAAAGTAGGAACAAAACTAAAAGGTATTCCAATAAAAAGGCTAAAAGATGTAGTTAATGATTTGGATATTGTTTTGGTGTCTTCATGGGCATCTGAGAGTGCAATTCTAAAAAAGATATCTACCGTACAAAAGATAAAAGCGTATGGCATATATAGAGATTTTAAAAACAGGAGTAGTGATGAATAAAGAATATGTTATTATAGTCGGAGCCAGTCAGCTTGTTATGCCTGCATTTAAAATAGCAAAAGAAGATTTAAATCTCGGTACTATAGCTTTCGATTACAATCCTGAGGCACCTGGAATGATTTATGCTGATATCCCCATAAATGTAAGCACAAAAGATATTGAAAAATGTGTTGATATTGCACAAAAATTAAGCACAAAATGTAAAATAATAGGAGCTTTTACAGAAGGTGCAGATGTTGAAGTAACAGTATCAGTTATAGCGGAAAAATTAAACTTACCAGCAGTTTCTTTGGAAGTAGCACAAAGGTGCAACAATAAATTGCTTATGCATAAATGTTTAGATAAAAAGAACTTTAAAGATAAGGCTAAATATATTCTTGTAGAAAATGAAAACGAATTGAGCAAAATTACCGACTTTGTAGATTTTCCATGTGTAATAAAACCTATAGACAATTGTGCCTCAAGAGGGGTATTTATTGTAGATAGCTTATCAGAACTGCATGAAAACTATAAAAAAGCTAAAAAATACAATATTTCCAAAAAAAACAAAAACGGTGTGATAGTAGAGGAATATTTGGAGGGGACAAAGCATACGGTGGAAATGATAACCTATAATGGTCAATGGCATCTGCTATCCATAATAGACACGCATTACATATCAAGAAGAATACCGTGTGAAACTGGTCTAAATACCACGCTCTTAGACAGATACACCCAAAGCAGACTGTATGATTTTGCTAAAAATGTTGCAAAAATAGTAGGAATAGATTTTAATGCTCACAAGGTTGATGTCAATCTTTCCAAAGAAGGTGATATAAAATTGATAGAAATGACGACAAGGCTATCGGGTGGATTTCATTGTCAGTATGTTTCTCCATTAGCTTACGGTAGTAATGACATAAGAGCAGCATTAAAACTTGCAGTGGGACAACCACTATGTTTAAGCGATATAGAACATAAATATGAAAGAGGTGCAGCCGTAGAAGCCATTTTTCCTAAACCAGGAACAATAAAATCAATAAAAAATATAGAAAAAGCAAAATCCATGAGAGGAGTAAAAGAAATATTTATTTTAAAAAACATTGGAAATAAGGTGGGTCCATATAAAAATTCATCTGATAGAGTCGCGTTTGTTATAGCAGATGGTAACACAACATTAGAAGCCATAGAAAACGCACAAAGGGCTAAGGAAACAGTTAAAATAGAGACAGAATGATGAAGGAAATAAGTATAGGAAATAAAAAAATAGGGGACAACAAACCTGTTTTTATAGTAGCAGAACTATCTGGAAATCATGGACATGATTTTTCTATAGCAGTAAAAACAATAGAAGCAATGAAAAAAGCAGGTGCAGATGCCGTTAAGCTCCAAACATATACCCCGGATACAATTACAATAAATTGCAATAAAAAATATTTTCACACTCCAAAGGGATTATGGGAGGGGAAAACGCTTTATGAATTATACAAAGAAGCATATACCCCATGGGAATGGCAGCCAAAATTAAAAAAATATGCAGAGGATTTAGGGCTACTATGTTTTTCTTCCCCTTTTGACAAAACAGCAGTAGATTTTTTAGAGACTCTTGATGTTCCAGCATATAAAATAGCTTCGCCAGAAATTCTTGATATACCCCTTATAGAATATGCTGCCTTTAAGGGAAAACCTGTAATAATATCAACCGGCATAGCAACATTGTGTGATATTCAAGAAGCAGTAGAGGCCTGTAAAAAAACCGGAAATGAACAGATAATACTATTAAAATGCATATCTGTTTACCCTACACCTTTAGGGGAAGTTAACCTGAAAACCATTCCTAACATGGCAGAAACTTTTGACTGTATTGTAGGGCTATCGGATCATACTTTAGGAATATCCGTACCTATTGCTGCCGTGGCTCTTGGAGCAAAAGTCGTAGAAAAGCATTTCATATTATCAAAAGACATAGATAGTCCTGACAAAGCATTTTCACTAACACCGCAAGAATTTGAATTAATGGTAATTTCTATAAGGGAAACAGAAAAAGCTCTTGGACACGTTTCGTATCAATTGACAGATAAAGCTAAAAGTAGCAGAAATTATTCTCGCTCTCTTTTTGTTATAAAAAACATAAAAGCAGGAGAATTATTTACTGAAAAAAATATAAAAAGCATCAGACCCAATCTAGGACTACACCCAAAATATTTAAATGATGTTTTAGGCAAAAAAGCTACTACCGATCTGGAGAAAGGAACACCTCTGAAATGGGAATATATTACTAATTTAAATTTAAAGAAATTGAAGAAAATATAGTGGTAAAAACATATTGTGTTGTTGTGCAGTCGTCTCCTCAAGAAATTTTATATTTATCAGATTCAAAAGATTTAATTTGCAATCCCATTAAAGAATGGCCATCTATAAGCGATATAATTGTTATTTTACCCAAAATGGAAGGATGGGAAAATGCTAGCACTAAAGTAACAAAATGGGGATTTAAGGTTTTTGTAGGAAACACTTACAATATTTGCAAAAGAATTATAAATGTTCATAAATTGTTACCACCTCAAAATTTTTGCGTAAGGGTATTAGCATTTTGGAAACAAGTGGATTTGGAATATGTAGATTTTATAGTGGAGACAATGCAAAACGGCAATTATGATTTATGTGCTCCACCTATAGATTTTGACATAACAATGTCAGCAGATGTCGCCTCTTTGACTGCTATAAAAAAAATTGGTGAACTACAAGGAGATTCTCAAGAAATAAATAGAGCAAAATTTAACCCTTGGGGTTTTATGGAGATGCATACAGATAAATTTAAAGTGTTTTACACTGATTATGCGCCCAAGTATGACAAAAACAGGGTAAATCTAATCTTGTCGGATAAAAGACTTTTTCCCGAAAATGAATATTTTGGAAGATATTATTCTGGCTCGAGATATCATTTTGTAGAACAGTTTATACCCAATGATACAAAAATTCTCGATATAGCATGCGGTTCTGGATATGGGTCGGCGTTATTATCAAAAAAAGCTAAATTTGTTTTAGGCGTTGACTATTTAGACTCATATATAGAACAAGCAAAAAAACGTTACAAAGAAAGCGAAAAATTAAAATTTAAAAAAGGAAACGGGCAAAATTTTATATACAACGGAATAAAAGAGCAGTTTGATATTGTTGTCTCATTACATACATTGGAACATG
>CAZBLA010000059.1:0-5741 GCA_964492665.1 Microcaldota archaeon | reverse complement strand
AAATTCACTAACTTTTTTTGAATGATGCACTCGACTGTTGTCCATGCAAATTAATGTTTTATCTTCTGAATACCCTTTTTTAACCTTTTTAAGAAGTAATGTAAACGAATCAATCTCAGAATCCTTCCTCACCGTTTCTATTACTTTTCTATCCAAAGATTCTACTGCTCCAAAGTAATTTGCCCTTTCTTTTTTAGTTTGTGGTGCATCTACAACAAGTCGTTGATTGAATGTCAATCAATATCCATTATATACGGATGTAGATACTGACATTTCGTCGATAAACAATATTTTGTAAATCCATAATTGGTTGAAAGATTATAGAAGTTATTAAATATTCCGATTTTTGTGTAATACATTACATAAATATTTGATGTATAGGTCTGATAATTAATAATTGCTTCATCAATAGATGGATATTGGAATTATATGGATTGGGTCATAAAAGAGGTATATTTGTATTAGATTTCATTAAGTCGGAATCATATCAATGCAGATCTTTGGAGGATTTTTGGGTTTGGTGATGAATTGATTAATCAATTGATTTACATTTTCTGCTGTTTAATCATGTAGATATCTTCCATCTCCATTGCCATTCTTTTGATAAATCTTTTGTTGTATTTCTTAAGGTATTCAGAAATCCTCTTTTTGTTTAATCTCCTTATTATGTCCGCAAAGTTTTCATCCCTTATGGTTATATGAAAATATAAGATATCCAGAACTGTCTTTTCTGGATCAGAAACAGGTATCCAGAACTTCCCGTATCTCATGAGATTATACCCGAATAGTAAATTTTTGCTGATCCTCTTGACATTATAGTTCCTACCTCCGAAGTTTCTTGTTCCTTCCCTCATATTCCTGGAGGTTATTATTGTATAGTTTGCGCCTTGATTTGATATGCCATGAATCCAGAGTGCGCTCTCCAATCCATAGTAGAATGGTTGGAATGCGAAACCTGTAACTACAGAATCATCATGGAAAGTGTATATTCCTCTGGTTATTCTTCTGATTGTCTGTTTTTTGACAAGATTATGTAGCATGATATGTATATAATCTATGCTTGCACCTCTTGATTTCATGAGTAGTTTTATATCATTTATACTGAATATGGGATATTGCTCGTTATTGAATGTATCTATTAATTCTTTCATGTATTTCATCCCAATACACCTTTAATGGAGTTTATCATTGTCTTGAATGTTGGTATTGCGCCAGCATAAATAAGCTCTCCGAGCACTTTATTGTTTATGGGTGCACCTATATCATTTATAAACTCACGAAGAGTTTCTTTCACTTTTATATCTGGTATCTCGATATTCACAAGATGGTATATATCATAAAAATCCCTGATATACTCTCTTTTCTTATAGGTTTTGATCTTTTCTAATATGAAGTTTCGAATAGAGAGTGTGGTTATCACAAATTTAGTTCCATTAGCCCTAATATATTCCTTCTGTATGGGTTCAATATTTTCCTCCAGTTTCATAATTTCGATTTTGGAACTGGCAAATTCATCTGAAAATGTGAGTACTCTAGAAATGAATTCTGGATAATCCAACTTTACTCCTTTTTTGGAGAGTAGCCAGACAAGCTCATTGGATAAGTGTTTTACCTGTTTGTCTGTTGCGTATATATCTATATCTTCAGAAAACCTATTTCCGTTATAACAACGCCATATTGCTGTACCACCATGCATTATTACTGAAGGTTCGATATTGAATAATACCTCTACCGCAATATCTTGTAATCTAGCAAGTGATACCTGTTTTTCATTCTTGAGACTTAATTCTAGTGGAATATACATAATATTACCTAACTTATATTATTATATAATTATAGTATATATAAATATATAATATTATCTGATCCGTATTGTTACGAAAATTTATTGTTGATACGACTGAAACATCCCGCTTTCGGATGTAATTTATTATTGTTTTCTCATTTCTTGGACCGGAATTTTCATTACTGTATTGACTACCTAAAATGAATGTCTTGGATATCTTAACATAAATTTTGGAATAGATTGAAACAAAACGCGTGAGGAATGATATTTGGAAAGATGAAGAGAAGCCACAACTTATAGATGAGATAGCTATAGGTACCATTAACAATTTAAAAAAGGAATTTGATCTAAAAATTGGAGTAGTTACAGGTAATCCTTCACATAAAATTATATCAAATTGATTAGAAGGAATAGTTTGGATTTTGATTCATTTATTTTTACAAAGAATAGAAATGAAAGATATGGTTTGGGAAGATTCTTACCAAAATTACTTATAGATGATAATATAGATAACCGTTTAAAATTTATTGAACAAAAACCATATGCTTTATCAATTTTATTTTTATCTAGCGAGTATAGCAAAGTGACATCCTTCCCTGCTTAAACAGTAGGGCTTATTCTGCGGATTGCAGAGTGTGTTATGGTTCTGCGGTGCGAATTGCGATATTTGTATTGTATATCTTCCGAGCGCAGCTTCCTGCATGCCCTGCGGTAGATCAGATGTATGTCCTTTCTGACAGATGTATGTTTTGTATGTTGCAGGAGTGTACTTAAAGTGTATAGTGAGGATGCACTGATAACACTTTACAATGCGTTCAGATACAAAAAGGTTTATAATGATTTTATGTCAGTATATAATATATTTAAGTGGTGTCATGGATAATATGATACAGAACAATACTAATTTTGGGTCCTTTTTCAAAAAGGCAACGGAACATGTGCCCTTCCCATATCAAGTACGTTTGGCTAATTCGTCCCATCTTCCCCTAGTTCTGAATATACCAACTGGTTTAGGTAAGACAGATGCAGTAATTCTATCTTGGGTATGGAGACGATGTTTTGCAGAACAATCAATACGGGATTCTACACCACGAAGGCTTATCTATTGTCTTCCTATGCGTGTGCTCGTAGAACAAACACGTACCAAAGTAGAAGGGTGGTTACAAAATCTTGAAATATTCAGTGAGGTCTCTGAAGAGAACTCCGATAAAATATCAGTCACAACCATCATGGGGGGAGAAGATAAAGATGATTGGGATTATTTCCCAGAGCATAATGCAATAGTAATAGGTACACAGGATATGTTACTATCCAGAGCATTAAACCGTGGTTATGGTATGTCCCGTTATCGCTGGCCGATACATTATGCATTATTAAACAATGATTGTTTCTGGATTATGGATGAAATTCAATTAATGGGTGTTGGTCTAGAAACATCCACTCAATTACAAGGTTTGAGGGAAAAATTAGGATCCTTTGGGAATACAGAAACATTATGGATGAGTGCCACTGTAGATATGGACCGCTTAACAACTATTGATTCGCCTATATCAAATTCAGACATATTTGAACTTGATGGAGAAGATAAAAAACAGGATATTATCATAAAATGCATAAATGCAAAAAAACCCGTAGAAAAACTTAAAGCAAATATAAATGATGATAATTATTATGAAGAGATAGCATACGAAACAATCAAATCTCATGAAAAAGGAACTTTAAGTTTGGTTATCATCAATACTGTAGGCCGTGCTCGAAAAGTTTATCAAGCAATAAAAAAAATAAAAAAAGATACAGAATGCATACTTATTCATTCTCAATTTCGTTTTCCAGACCGTCAAGACAAAATAAATTTTATGTTCAATAAAGGAAAAGACCGTATAGTCGTATCAACCCAGGTAGTTGAAGCAGGTGCAGATATATCTGCTGCTCTATTAATTACTGAGATTGCTCCATGGCCTTCGCTCGTACAACGTTTTGGTAGGTGCAACCGTTATGGTGAATATAATAATGCAAAAGTTATATGGGCAGATACATTAAAACCAGAGGGAAATAAGGGAAGGGGCAAGAAAAAGGATTTTGATGCGCCATATGCCCATATTGAGATAGACAAGGCTAGAGAACTAATTTCTAATTTAGAAGATGCAGATATAAAAAATCTCCAAAGAGTCAGCCAGAATTATATGCCATCAAATACATACCATCAAGTAATCAGAAAACGGGATGTGATAGATCTTTTTGACACCACACCGGATTTAACTGGGAATGATCTTGATATCTCGCGTTATATCCGTGACGGTAATGATACAAATGTAAAAGTATTTTGGAGGAAGGAGGTAAGTAACGAATATAACTATCAATCAAATCCTCCAAGGAAAAAAGAACTTTGCAATGTACCTATTTCGGATGTGAGGGATTTACTAAAAAATTCAAAACCCGGAAAAAAACAACAAGGAAAATATTTTTGGCAGTGGGATCCATTGAAAGGACAATTAATAAATCTGAATACAAAAGAAGATGGGAATAAGATTGTGCCCGGTCGAATCTTATTATTGGATTGTAATGCCGGACATTATAATGACGAGATCGGTTGGGATCTTAGTCTAGATAACAGGAAGGTAGAGGAAGTAATAGATGAAAAACCTGAAAAGAATGACATGAAAGAAGGGGATACGCATGATAGTGATGATCAATCCCATATCGAAAGATCTATCCAGTTATATGAACATTCAAAGGATGTAGAAAAACAAGCTGTACTATTATCGGAAGAACTAAATTTATTAGACGATGATGATAAGTTAACACTTAAAACAGCAGCTCTTTGGCATGATGTGGGTAAATTACATCCTATCTTTCAAGATATGCTTTATGGTGAAGAAAATAGAGGATTGAATCATAGAGAACTTTTGGCTAAATCAAAAGGATATGTGAATAAACCCAAAAAAAGATATTTCCGTCATGAGCTAGCATCCGCACTCGCATGGATTCAAGAGGGCGATGGAGAAGGTCTCAATAAAAACTTGATAATGTATATGATTGCTGCCAGTCATGGAAAGATACGTCTTATATTACATCCGCTACATTCCGAATCTAATAATAAACAGTTCATGGTAAGAGGCATAATTAATAACGACACTCTGCCAAAGTTTCCACCATTGCTTCCTAATGGTGCCACAATGGATTTATCATTGATGAAATTAGGTAAGGGTAGTTGGCTTGAACGTACTTTGAGTTTAAGGGATGATCCCAATATCGGTCCATTTAGGCTTGGTTATTATGAGATGCTACTGAGAATTGCTGATTGGATAACATCCAAAAAAGAGATGGAGGGAAAGATATGAATGCGCAAGTAGAATGTATAAAACTCAATGGATGTTCTGTTGAACCAATATCTAATTACCTAAAAGCATTAGGAATATTTAGATTGGTATCTGAGCAAGAAGATCCGGATACTAGAGGTTATTGGCAAAATGGAGTATTTTTCCTTCAATCTAAATTAAGCAAAGGTGAATTGATAGACTTTTTCCTAAAAAAATATATGCCAACTCCGATAATTTCACCATGGAATAAGAGCAGTGGGTTTTCTAGTTTTAATGATAAAAAGACTAAAAGTAATAAAAAACAGGAAATTACTAGTTTAGAAAGAATAAAGAATTCTATTAATCCCAGATTAGATATTTATAGAAATACCATAAAGATTGGAGAAGAGATAGAAGAAGAGATGACAAGAGCATTTGACCAAAATAAACAATCGAACACTCAACAACAGAAAAAACAACAGATTAAACAGAAAAAACAACGGATGATTATTAAGTTGAGAAATACGTTGCAGGATGAAGCTATTAGATGGTTAGATACAGCACTTATTTTAGCACCTAATTTAGTAGTGGACTTGAAAGATAAAGGATGGGAAAATTCGCCAATTCTTGGTACTGGTGGTAATGATGCAAAACTT
>CAZBLA010000058.1:0-5761 GCA_964492665.1 Microcaldota archaeon | reverse complement strand
TAATGAATATGATACGAAAATCTTTAAATTAGGTATCTTCTTTCGGAACTACTGTAGTTAAAATATCTCTTGGGCCTTTAATATTAAAGGATATTACTGGCAAGCCAAAACTCTGTGCTTCCAATGTAACTAAAGAAAAAGCTTCATTTCTAGATGTCATAAGAAAAAGATCAGAATTTTTATATTCATTGTCTAAATCGTTACCGCTTAGAAAACCCATTACTCTAACGTTCCTTGGATACTTCTTTTGTAATTTACTGATAAGTTTTTCTCCATCTTCACCAGATCCGACTATTTTTACATTTATTTTATTATTCCATTTCAAAATTTTATCTAATATCTCTGATAAGAAATCTAATCCTTTATGCTGATCAAGTCTTCCAACAAAAAGTAATGTAAACTTTTGGTTTTTCTTTTTATATTTTTGGATCTGACTTTTGGTATACAAAAAATTAGGTATTAAATAAATTTTTCTTTTATAACCTAAAGATTGTAATTTCTTTTTGTCATCTGAATTCAAAACATGTATCCTCGGATATTTTAATTGTATAAAAAATTTGAATGGATTATAGACTTTTATCAAAATTTGCCTAATCTTATTATTATTCATTGGGATTTCTCTAAAGGTTCCAGAGTCATGTAATCCTTTAACCAATCTTTTATTAAATACTCTTGAAAATAATATCAAAAAAAGGTTTGTTGCAGTACTACTACCAATATAATATATTACATCAACAGTATATAATAATCTATTCAATTTGAATGATATCGGAATTTTTTCTTCAAGAATAGGTAAATTTAAAGTTTTATAAAATTCTATATCTGCTTTAGTCATATTTTTGATATCTGAAATTTTCATCCTTTTTATATTATTAGAAGAAGTAGAAAACAAAATTATTTCATAATCAAAATATTTTTTAAGGTAATTAGAGAGTTGAATTGCATATCTATCTCCACCTCCATAGAAACATATATCATCATTAGTAATAATTGCAAGTTTCTTCATATAATCATTTTTAATATAGTGGCCAAGAATTCCCCCAATCTCGTTTGGGGATGAATTGGCACTGTAATTATTATCTTTTCCTATCAATATTTTTGTGACGGAAAGGTAACCGCTACAAAATTTTGCGGTCCGGATATTTCTACCGCCGAAGTGTTAATATGAATAGTGTAAACTATAAAAATAAAAATACGAGTGAAAATACTTATGGACATAAGTATAACTTACAACACATTGTTTTTGTATCAAAATACAGATACAAAGTCTTCAAAAATCCAAAAACACAGCAAATAATAAAAACTTCACTTTATGAAGTTGCGTCTAAATATAAAATTGAGATAAAAGAGTTTGCATTTGGTGAAGATTTTGCGCACATCCATATGGAAATAAATGTTCCAAATACTCTCTCTATTGCAAAAGTTATACAAATATTAAAGAGTTATTCCTCACGTGTTCTATTTCAATCGATGCCAAATTACAAACTAAGGTATCCAAGACATTCCTTCTGGGGTGGACAGTACAGTAATGGAAGTGTCGGTCCAAGACTTGAGGAAACAGTAATAAATTACATCCGACGACAGGACGTTTCAGTAGTATCCGCGTAAACTCTTCAATTAATCGAGCGGTTTAGAAACCTTCGACGAAGTCGGAGGAGAAAACCGCTCGTACAAAGGGTTTTTAAGGGGCGAAGCCCCTTAACTCATACGTTTAAGCATATCAAATGTGGTGCTCATACAATCACAGATGTTCGAAGATGAACGCGGTTTCTTCATGGAATCATTTAAAAAATAAGAGTTAGCATTATTTGGCATACCCACCAATTTTGTGCAAGAGAATCATTCATTTTCAAAGAAAGGAATGCAAGAGGTTTGCATTATCAGACAAAATCTTCATGTCCAAGGAAAATTAATAAGAGTAATAATTAGCACGATTTTTGATGTTGCAGGGATGTAAGGAAAAGGTTGGAATACTATGGAGAATAGATTAGGAAATTACTCCCAATTGATAACAAAAAGATGCTTTGGATACCAGAAGAATTTATGCATAGTTTTTTATCCACTGAAGATGCAGAGATGGTATAAAAAACTATTAAAAACTATAACAAAAAATAAGAAAGGAATAATTCGGAATGATAAAAGCATAACGATCGATTGGCAAGACATAAACATTCCATCAATTATTTCGGAAAAGGATAAAAAGTTTCCTAATCCTATATAATTGTGATCAAAATGAGCTCAAAAGTTGCTATAATAATATCAAACTATAACGGTTTAAGTTATAAATATAAAGGAAAATCCATCATTTTTTTGGTTTTAAATTCATTAATAAAAAATACCTCATATAAAAATTATAAAGTAATAGTAGCAGATGATTATTCACCAGACAATAGTATAGCTTATATCAAATCAAAGTTTCCACGTGTAAGAATAGTAAAGAATTCAGAAAACGGTGGATACTCAAAAAACAATAATAATGCAATAAAATATGCAATTAAAAAGTATGATCCTGATTACTTCCTTCTACTTAATAATGATATCATAATAACACAGAAGGATTGGCTTTCTGAAATGGTAGAAGCAGCGGAATCAGATAGAAAAGTAGGTATGGTTGGTTGCAAACTTATTTATCCATCCAGATATATTCAACATACAGGAATGATTATAAAAAAATATCTGACTATGAACCGAGGTAGGGGTGAGCATGATAGAAAAGGTGCTTATGAAAAGATAGAAAAGATGCAAGGAATTACATTTGCAGTCGTATTAATCAAAAAAAGAGTTATACAAAAAGTGGGTTTATTGGATGAGAATTTCTTTATGGGATATGAAGATGTTGATTATAACATAAGAACACGTAATGAAGGATTTGAGATAATATATAACGGCAAAGTAAAACTTGTGCATCTTGAAGGGTTTAGTAGCACAAATACATCAAATGAAGAGCAGGAAATGAAGATATTTTATTATGGGCTGAGGAACTATGTTTATTTTTCATACAAATATCTTAATTTTTATCAGAGGATTGTAGGAATTTTTATTGGTGTGGTATTGGAATGTTTTTTAACCATAGAAGGACCTAACAGAAAAAGAGGCATTTTTAATCTAAGAATCAAAAATAAAGCTTTTATTCGTATCAAGTTAGCATTAAAATCTTTAGATACAGGCAGAAGATTATACAAGAAATCGACATCCTATAAAATAAGATAATGTAAAAGAATATATGTTTAAGAGACATAACATAAATAAAGATAAATTTATACAGGTATTTAGTTTAAGTGAATAAAATGAATAAGGTATTAATTTCGGGTGGTAATGGTTTCCTGGGGAGTTATCTCGTAGAAAAATTTTTCAATAATGGATTTGAAGTTACTGTTATTGATGACTTTTCAACGAGTAATAGACTAAATATACCAAAAGATGTGACATTGATAAGGAAAAAAGTAGAAAATTACAAAACTGCTAAAAAATTTGATTTCGTAATACATCTTGCCGCAAGACCATCTCCTGATGATTATACTAATAAACCTGTTCCAACAATAAAATCCAATTCAATAGGGACTTATAACATGCTTGAAATAGCAAGGAGGAGCAATGCTATATTTATGTATACTTCTTCATCTGAAGTTTATGGTGACTCTAAAATAATTCCAACCAAAGAGGAATATTTTGGAAATGTTAATCCAAATGGTATACGAAGTTGCTATGATGAAAGCAAGAGATTCTCTGAAGCATTGATAATGGCTTATTCTAGACAATATGGGATTGATGCGCGTATTCAAAGGCCGTTTAATGTTTATGGACCTAGAATACGAGAAGACGGTTTATATGGTAGGGTAATACCCAGATTTATAGCACAAGCATTAACAACTAAATCCATAACAGTGCACGGAACAGGAAAACAGACAAGATCTTTCTTGTTTATTTCTGATTGGTTGAATGTTACATGGCAGTTTATCCATCTCCTGGATCCAAAATACAGAATTATAAACATAGGATCAAACAAAGAGGTTACGATATTAAATCTTGCAAAATTAATAAAGATTATTACTAATAGTACTTCTATAATAACACGAGTTAAAGAAAGGCAAGAAGATCCTAAAAGGCGTGCTGCTGATATATCTAAAGCTAAATATATGTTAAATTGGCAGCCAAAAATAGAACTAGAAGAAGGTTTGATGAAGACTACTGAATGGCTCAAAAAGGTGCACTGATGAAAGTTGGAGTAGTGGGTCTGGGATATGTAGGACTTGTTACTGCTATAGTTCTTGCTAATGCTGGAAATACTGTAATAGGAGTGGACATAGATAATGAAAAAATCGCAAATTTAAAAAATAGGATTGTAAATATCTATGAACCTGGACTCGAAGGAGCATTTAACCAAGCTTATGATAAAATTAATTTTTCTATTGATTATGCATCTCTAAAAGATACAAATCTTATTTATATAATTGTTTCAACACCCACAAAGGAAGGAAAAATACTCCTCGATTATGTTTTTGACGCTATAGGCAGTATAAAAAATTCAAATGATACTGCTACTATTGTTATAAAAAGCACAGTCGTACCTGGAACAGCAAGAAGAGTACATGAAAGAACCGGATTAGAAGTTGTTTCGAATCCAGAGTTTATTAAAGAAGGAAATGCAATATATGATACAATCCATCCTGATAGGATAATTATAGGAGCTAGTAATAAAAAATCTTTAGACCTTGTAGAAAATTTATGGTCGTTTACTAAGGCACCTATTGTAAGAACTACCAATGAGAATGCTGAACTAATAAAATATGCAAGTAATTCCTTTCTAGCAACTAAAATATCTTTTATAAACGAAATTGCAAATCTTTGTGAGAAGATACCTAACGCAGATATTGAAGTTGTAGCTAAGGGGATGGGTTTAGATAAACGTATTGGCCCCTACTTCCTAAAGGCAGGCATAGGATATGGTGGCTCCTGTTTTCTGAAAGATACAAGAGCATTTACAAACTTTGCTAGAGGATTAGAAGAAAAACTGAATATTGTAGAAGCCGCAATGAAAGTAAATAATGATAGAATTAACAGAATTATTAATTTGGTTAAAGTTGAAGTTGATGATAAAAATATTGTAGTGGGTGTTTTAGGGATTGCCTTTAAAAATAACACAAATGACATGCGTGAATCTCAAGCACTTAAGCTTATCAAGAGGATGCAGGAAGAGAATTTTAGAGTGAAAGCCTATGACCCTGTCATAAAGGAAGTAAAGGGTATTGAAATGGTACATAGCAAGGAAGAATGTATCAAAACTTCTAATATACTGATCATAGCTACAGAATGGGAAGAGTTTAAAGATATCAAAACCAAAAAACTAATTATAGACGCGAGGAGGATGTTAGATATGTCTAAAGACAACATAATAGCCATCGGTGTGAGTGGATATAATAAGAAGGAGGAGATACTATAAAAATTAGAAAGGCAATCATACCAGCAGCTGAACTTGGCAAAAGGTTTTATCCGTTAACTAAAGCACAACCAAAAGAAATGCTTCCAATGGTAAATAAACCAGTTATACATTATGTTGTTGAAGAAGCAGTTAAGTTTGGGTTAAAAGAAATTTTTGATAATAATTGGTAAAGGGTAAAGAAGCAATAATAAATTACATCCGAAGACAAGACATCTCAGTTATACAAATTAAATTCCAAAATTAATCAGATAAGAATACTACCAACTTTGTCAATGGAGAAGATCCGCTCGTGCAAGAAGTGTATAATAAGCAAATTCCATA
>CAZBLA010000057.1:0-5820 GCA_964492665.1 Microcaldota archaeon | reverse complement strand
TGACATGCAATTCATCCACGACTTGAAAGTCGTGGTATTCTTGCCCTACGAATAAAATTTATGGTTGCTGTAACATGTTTTTGATGTTATTGATTACTTCAAGAGATATGTTAAGTAGGAGACATATGGATAAAGGCGGACAGATTTAAAGGATTATGGACATGATAAGGGACAATATAGTAGGATGTGAGATAGAAAAGATTGCGGGGAGAGGGGTTTTGATTTCGCAAAATTTAGGATAGTGTATAGAACAAAAATGATTGTGTGATAAATATGGCTTTTAATGAAGGAGATTTTATAGAAATTGCATATACTGTATGGAATGATGAGAGTAATTCGATATTGGCCACAACATATGAGGATGTTGCCAAAAAGGAAGGGATATATAAAGAGAATGTGAGATATGGGGATGTTTTAGTAGTCATCGGATCCAATGCTGTAGTAAAGGGGTTGGAGAAAGAACTCGTAGATATGAGTATAGGAGTCGAGAAAGAACTCGTTCTGCAACCTGAAGATGCATTTGGAGATAGGGATGAAAAGCTTGTGAAAGTCATGAAGCTTTCAGATTTCAAATCCCACAACATAACTCCTTATCCTGGAATGTTACTCAATATAGACAATACACTTATAACAATAAAAAGTGTTGGATCCGGAAGAGTTGTTATAGATGCAAACAATCCAGATGCTGGAAAAAGGGTAAGATACGAGGTCAAAGTTTCGAGGCTTCTGGAAGACAAGAGGGATAAGATAACTGCATTAGCAAAGACATTTAACATTTCTCCGACATCTGTTGAGATTGATGGAACAGGAACAGAGATATATTATGATAATAGTATAAAGAAGGATTCTGATTATTTTGTGAATAGAGCCAAATCATTAAATGCTATTTTTGCATATTTAAAGGATATTGATAAGGTTGTCGTCAAAGAAGAATATTTGAGAGGAAGTGAGAAAAAAGATGATAATAGTAAGGAGGATACAACTGCTGAAGAGAGTTCTTAATCTTTTATTCAGCATAGATGAACATGGCCAATTTCCGTTATCTTTTCTTGGGCAGGATATACCGAATTTAATTTATATACTTGTATGTGCATATTAGATTATCAGAATATGTTCACCCTGCTTAATAGAGTAATAAGCTTTCTGCGGATGGATTTCATAAAGAGTGAGAAAATGTATGAAATGAGTTCAGTGAAATCGAGATTCGACGAATTTTTCGAGCAGTATTACAAGAGCGATATTGATGATATAATAATATCTTTTCCTGACAAGAGAAGCTTAAAAGTTGATATAAAGGATCTGGAGGAATTTGACCCGGAACTCGCATCAGAATTAATAGAAAAACCGGAAAAGATACTTGCTGCTGCGAATGATTCTTTAATGGAAATCACTTCTGACTTAAATATGGAAGTGTATGAGCCACATGTTGAGATATATGGGCAGAAGGTGAATAATCCGTATGTACAGGATGTTGGTGCTGCTTACATAGGAAAACTGATAGTGTTGGATAGTCTCATAATAAAACGTACAGAGATAATACCGAGAATCCGGATAGGTGTATATGAATGTGCATATTGTAATGAAAGGATTACGGTCCGCATAAGTAGGGATAGTGTTCCTGAAGTATGCCCGCAGTGCAAAAGAAAATCCCTGAAAGCATTGGAAGAGAATTCAAAATTTACAAATTTGCAAAAGATTGCGATACAGGACCCTCTTGAGAAGTTGCATGGTAATACCCCCACATGGCAATTAGAAGTGTGGCTACATGATGATATGGTCAATACAGTCATACCTGGAGATAGGATATATCTCACAGGAGTATTGAAGATACGTCCAAAACATAACAAACGTGCAAAAGATGATACATTGTATGCAATGTTCTTGGATGCTGTATCAATAGTAACAAAACAGAAAGAATTCGCTGATATAGATATAACAAAGGAAGAGGAGAGGAACTTAATAGAACTGTCAAAAGATCCGAGTATATTTACCAAAATAACAAAATCTATAGCCCCGTCTATATATGGATATGATGAAATAAAACAGGCTGTTGCGTTGCAGCTTTTTGGTGGCACTCCAGGGAAACTGCTTGTTGATGGAGGATTGATAAGGAGTGATATGCATATATTGTTAATAGGAGATCCCGGAAGCGCAAAGACCAGAGTGCTGCAATCTGTCACGAGGCTCGTACCGAAAGGGATATATGTCAGCGGTAAATCAGTAACTGGAGGCGGGCTGACTGCTATCGCAGAAAGAGATGAATTCTCTGAAGGAGGATGGACGCTCAAGGCTGGTGCAATGGTGCTGGGCAGTGGAGGTATAGTAGCCATAGATGAATTTGACAAGATAAGCGATGATGATAGGGCAGCACTGCATGAGGCTCTCGAATCGCAGACTATAAGTGTAGCCAAAGCAGGAATTGTAGCAACATTCAACGCCAAAGCCGCTGTTATAGCTGCTGCGAATCCTAAATACGGAAGGTTCGACAAAAATGTATACCCTGCAGAGCAGTTTGACATACCACCTACATTACTTTCCAGATTTGATCTCATATTCCCAATCATGGACACCATAGACGAAGAGCAGGATAAGAATATAGCAAGACATATATTGATACAGCATGAAGCTGCAGGAGCAGCATTGGCACATATTTCGGATGTAGAACAGGTGGAGCTTCCTCCTTTGGACATTGATTTGCTTAGGAAGTATATAGCTTATGCAAGGAAGAAGATAATGCCAAGACTCACAGGCGAATCGTCGGATGTCATACAGCAGTATTATGTTGAACTTAGAAAGGAGAATGTGAAATCCGGTTCAATACCTATCACTCCTAGACAGATAGAAGGAATAATAAGAATGGCCGAGGCCAGTGCTAAAACAAGGCTCAAGGAGATTGTGGAGAAACAGGATGCCGAACTTGCGATAAATCTGAGCGAATATATGTTGAAGACATTAGCAACAGACCGTGAAGGAAGACGGGATATAGACGCTTTAATAACAGGAAATCCGAGAGAAAAGATAAATAGGATAAATATTTTGCTCAATATAATAAAGAAGTTTGAGAATGAGGAGAAGGTTGCGAAAATGAGCAAAGTGAGTGAAGAGGCGCAGAAACAGGGGATAGATGCATCTACAGTAAACAGACTGATAAATGAACTTGAGAGGATAGGAGATATTTATACGCCTAGACCAGGTGACCTTAAGATAGTGCGGCATGAGTCTGAATAGGTGATTGATTGGGTTTGAAAGCTATAGAGTATAGGCAATTGATACAGATAATAACGATATTCATGGTAGTGCAATTCTTCGGGATTCTTCTTGTCGCACAAGTATTCAATAATCAGACATACCAGAGTGCTGTATCCAGACAGATATCAAACTCACCAATGGGGGCACTTTTCATATTCGCATATGGTATCATGTTGGTCATAGTTATCCTTGTTGTGATAAAACGTTTTAGACCTGAGAAGATACTGATAATGTGGGAACGAGTTATAGTATTGATAACAACATTCTTTGTTTTTTATGTGATATCCTCAAGCGTGGTCTATGGACTGGTGAAGGATCCTGGTATGCATATATTGGCATATACGTTTATATCTCTATTTTTTGCAGTTGTTTTATTGTATATAAAACAAAAAAATATGGGATTTAAGAATATCGCAGCAATATTGTCAAGCCTCGGAATTGGGCTGCTTCTTGGTCTTGGGTTTGGTCCCATTGCATCTCTGATACTGATAGGACTTCTTGCAATATATGATTTTGTGGCAGTATTTGTAACCAAACATATGCTGACTCTGGCTACAGTAGCCATAAAGAATAATCTTGCATTGATGGTTGATGTCAATGAGTATAAAGCAGTATCTAAAAGCAGCATGAATGTGTCTGAGATGGCGGAATACAGGAAAGCGATAAAGAAGAAAATACTGGTTATACCGGAAGAGGTGAAGCAGAAAGTAGGAAAACGAATAGTGATACCTGCTGGAGCAGCACTGGGGGCAGGAGATTTGGCAATACCGCTTATGGTTTCCGTATCATTTTATAAGGTATATTTGAATTTTACATTGAGCATATTTGTTGCTGTTGGTGCAACATTTGGACTTATATTGACAATGTTCATACTCAGGAAATACAAACGTGCATTACCTGCTATTCCTCCGATATTATTAGGTATATTGTGCTCCATGCTGGCTTATTTCTTTATATTCAATGCGGTTCCGTTTTGAATATGATGTTTTGATATTGTCAGAAATAGATTATCGAAGAGCCTTTAAGAGAATCCTTGCAGGTGCATCCTCTCTCTTCAGGTATATTTGATATTATGTCCGCAACAAGCTTTTTGATGTTCCCTATGCTTTCTTCGAACCGTTGTTTTACTTCGATATAGGATACGGGTCCGCCTTCGGATCCGATGACATCGTCCAATCCTATATCATAATCTGTGACAAATGATATATTAAGATAGCACATGCACTTCTCTTTGGCCAGTACCACTTCTGGATATTGTGTCATATTGATTATGTCAGCTCCCATATTTTTGAATAGTTTGGATTCTGCTTTTGTTGAGAATCTAGGTCCATTCACTACCATGACAGTACCGGATGTATGATAGCTCAAACCGAGCCTTTCTGCAGATTTCGCTGCTACTCCACGTAATTCGTTGCAGTAGGGAAAAGCAGTACTTATGTGAGTGACAGGATTATTATCAAAAAAAGTATCTTTTCTGCCGCTTGTCATATTTATGAACTGGTCTGTAAAGACCAGATCTCCGGGTTTATAATCTTTTCTGAGGGATCCGACTGCAGTGATGCCTATAAGCCGTGTCACTCCTAAGTTCGCAAATGATATTGTGTTTGATTTGTATGGTACCATATGCGGAGGTATGTTGTGCTTGTTGCCATGTCTTGAAAGGAATGCGACTTTGTTGTTATTGATTGTTCCGATCATAAATAAGTCGCTAGGTTTGTTCTCATTGGTTGACATATCCACCATTTCTGGATTATCCATTAGGGTATAGAACCCTGTACCGCCTATAACGCCTATTTGAATATCCTTAGACATGTCAATACCATCCTCTGAGTTTCATGGCTATAGCAACCCTCTTTATAGCTATTATATATGCGGCAGTTCTTGGTGTTATATCTTTGCCTTCGGATTTGAACTGTTTCTTCACATTCATCATCTCGGAGTATGATTTTGTTATCATGGTGTCTAATTTGTTGTATACATCATCTTCTGTCCAGTAGTATGCTTCTCGGTTTTGGACCCATTCGAAATATGAACCTATGACACCTCCACTGTTGACTAGGAAATCGGGCACTCCGAACACCCCTTTTTCATGGAGTATGTTATCTGCTTGGGGAGTTACTGGACCATTAGCAAGCTCTAGAACGATTTTAGCTTTGACCTTGTCGGCATTGGTTTCGGTTATCTGGTTTTCTATTGCTGCAGGAATCAGTATGTCCACATCACTCTCAAGCAGTTCATTATTTGTAATTTTTGTTCCTCCGTCATATCCCTGAACAGTTCCTGTCTCCTGTTTAGCTTTTGTTAACTTCTCTAAATCAAGACCTTCCTCGTCATATATGGCTCCTTTAGAATCACTTATTGCGATAACCTTAGATCCGAATAGTTGCTTTGAAAGAGTATATGCATACATTCCGGCATTGCCGAAGCCTTGAACAGCTATTCTCGCACTCTTTAGATTTATTCCGATGCTTCTAGCTGCTTCCCTCATCACAAACATGCCTCCCATAGCTGTTGAATTATTTCTGCCTTTGCTTCCCCATATCTCTGTTGGTTTACCTGTTATCACTGCGA